>JAFZAR010000004.1 GCA_017557085.1 Verrucomicrobiota bacterium
TATCTCAATATTGTAGTTGCTGTCCTGAAGCACTATGCCGCTGCCGGTTCCCTTGAAGGTGAGGTTGCGGACAATGATGTTGGCAGAATTGCTGATGAACAGTTTGACTGAGCTTGGGGAAGAACCCATGATTGACACATCCTCGGGATTTCCGGTTGAAGACTGGATGATGAGGGTGGAATTGGGAGCCATCAGATTCATGAAATCCACCAGTTCTATGTCTTCATCGTATGTGCCTTTTGGAATTGAAATCTCAATGTCGCCGGAGGTGCCGCAGGTGCGGATCAGATCCAAAGCCTCATTGATGGTTTTGCAAGTGGTCTGTCCCACAGTGCCGAACGAACTTATGACAATTTTTCCGGACGGTATTGATTTGCAGGCATATACCTCCTTGGAAACCAGAGTGTCTTCCGAATTATTGACCTTCAGGCCGTTTGGATTGCCGACACTCACCACGACGGTGTCCATCTGGTTGGCGGCAGGCAGATAGCTGCCCACAATGACACGGGCGGTGTAGCCTTCATTCAGGCTTCCGGTCCATTTGTAGGGAGTCTGTGAAACCCCGTTCACGCTCCAACGCAGCGTGGCGGAGGTCAGCGTAGCCAGGCCGCGGTTCTCGATGGTCACCACCACCGGTGTCTGCTGTCCGGCCAGGGAAGCCACAAAAGGATCGGTGATTGCAAGAATGGCCACACTGTTGCTGTCAAAGCCCCACTTTCTACCGATAGTGTAGCCTGAAGAGGCCGAATTGTTGTTGCCGACCGTATCGGTGGCATAGACGCTATAGGCAATTTTGGTGCCCACATTCTGGGCGGGAATGGTGGCTTTCCAGATGGAGTCGCCATCATGTTTGGTCATCAGTATGGAATCGCGGACCACTGTACCGCTCAAAGAGGTGTAGCTTACACGAAGAATAGGAGTCTGCAACGCGACAGGTGTCCGTTTCGCAGCTTTCGCATAGATTGTGTAGGGACCCGGGCTATAGACCGTTCCGACAGTAAGCGGAGTCACGAACTGCACCACCGGCGGATTGATCTGCGCCGTGGAGGCCATCAGCTCAAAGTTATCGATGAACCAGCCCCAGGCAAAGTTGGTGCCGATTGTGGAGCCTTTCTTCAGTTTGAACTTGAACTGCACTTCAGCATAGGCAACATCCTGACTTACATCAAATGATTCGATCTTCCACCAGGAATTGTCAGGCTGGGCTGTCATATCATTCTTCAGCCAGGTAGGATAACAGCCTTGATGGAAACAGCGTTGTTTGCGATAGACCGAGCTTTCGCCACGGTAGTCCGTGTATGGGATCGGTTTCCATTGGGATCCCACAAAGTTCTCCCTGTACTCCACCGTCACAAGATCCGCATCGGAGACCTTGCAGATGTGGGAGAAGCGCAAGTACGCATAGGCGTAGTTGCTCAAGTCATACACAGGGGAAATCAGCTCGATGGAATCCCCTTCCGCGTTGGGCACGAAACCCCACGCGGCCTTTCCGCTGACACTCAAGGTGGTGTCAAGCATCCAGGCGGATTGCGGACTGCGCGTGACGCTGCAGCTCGCTCCATTGAAGCTTTCTGTGAATGTGACGCGGTTTTGTGCAAAACCGAACGGCAACAACAGAAAAGTTGCCGCGAGAAAAACAAAAAACTTCCTCATTTTAAAAGAATTTAGTTAAACAATAGTTCCCATATAATGGTTTGCAAATATACACATAAATCCAATACCTTGAAAATAAAAACAAAATAATTTTAAAAAAATGGCGGTCAAAGACCACCATTTTTATAAACGCAGAAACGTATATATAAACGCAACGCAGAGACGTAGCGCGCTACGTCTCTGCGTTTTCATATGAACGCGTGTATTCCGCGTTCCGGCAA
>JAFZAR010000045.1 GCA_017557085.1 Verrucomicrobiota bacterium
ACGACCATCGCCTGGGGACTGGATGGACAGGTGGAATACGCCTTGGAAGGCTCCATCTTTGTCGCAGGCTCGGCCATTCAATGGCTGAGAGACCAGCTCAAAGCCCTCGACTCCGCGGCCGACTCCGAATTCTTTGCCGGGAAAGTTTCCGACACCAACGACTGCTACGTTGTGCCGGCCTTCACCGGATTGGGCGCACCCTACTGGGATCCCTACGCACGCGGTGCGATCGTCGGTCTGACCCGCGGTGTTAATAAATATCATATCATCCGTGCTACGCTGGAATCGATTGCCTATCAGACCCATGACGTTCTGAAAGCCATGGAAGCCGACTCCGGAATCAGCCTTTCCGCACTGAAAGTCGATGGCGGTGCTTCCGCCAACAACCTGCTGATGCAGATACAGTCTGACATCATCCAGGCTCCCATCAACCGTCCTGTCTGCGTGGAAACCACCGCTATGGGCGCCGCCTACCTGGCTGGTCTGGCAGTCTCCTACTGGAACAACAAAGAAGACGTCCTCTGCAACTGGGCCATCGACCGCACCTTCACCCCCAAAATCACCCCCGCCGAACAGCAGCAAAAACTCAAACGCTGGAAAAAAGCCGTCGCCTGCACCCGTGAGTGGGAAAAAGAAGATTGAGCTGCTAAAGTACTTTTGTCTGGGATTCCTGGAGGGCTTGGTAGAAGCCGGGAAGGTCTTTCTTCAAGCGGAGCAGTTTGCCCTGGGTGTTCATAAAACAGTGTTTGGAACGCGCTTCGCAAATCAGGACTCCCTGCGCGTTGGTCATCGTATATTTTATTTTTAGACGAGCACCGCCACACTCTTCGATACCAACCGCAATGGAGATCACCTCCGCGAAACGGCTGCTGTTTTTGTACTCGCAGGCAACCGCAACCACCGGTGAGATGACTCCGTTCTCCTCCAGTTTCGCAAAATCCCAGCCTATCTGAGCCAGGAAATCCACCCGTGCCTCTTCCATCCAGCGAACATAGTTGGAATGGTGGACGATCCCCATCTTGTCCGTTTCATAATAATGAACTGTGTGCTGATAAATTTTCATCTCTGATTTTTTAAATATTAAGTATTCTAAATCATCCTATTCCTCATTGACTTCACGGAGCATCCGCCCGTTTTCATACATGAGATTCCAAACCCGTTCCTGTTCAAATGTATCGAGTGTCCAGAAACAGGTTCCTTTAAAGCCAAAATCCAAAGCGGCTTTTTTCAATTCTTTGGCAAACCGGATCCCGACATCGAGCGTGCTTTCATTTTCTTTGAAGGTTCCAAACTCGCCCATGATCACCGGTTTGCTTCTTCGCAAACGATCGGCTTCCTCTGTCCGCAGTCCCATATTTTCTGTGAAATACCTGAGCACCTCCGCTCCGTCTCCGGGATGTCCCCAGCGGTAAACATGGAAGTCCAGAAAATCAATATCCGTTCTCAGCAGCTCTAAAGCCGTCATGGGATAGCGCAGATCCTCCACACCGGTGATGCGGCGGATCCCCTTGGAATTTTCATACGTTTTTCCGACAGCACCCAGCGCAAATGTTCCCTCACCCACAGGGAGTTCCGGCAGCACTTCCAGCACCGCTTGTTTCATGGCAGTGTAATAATTTCTGATGGCCGCATTGGCCAAAGCTCTCCGTTCTGTGTCATCTGACATAT
>JAFZAR010000046.1 GCA_017557085.1 Verrucomicrobiota bacterium
AATCCGACTTTTGCTCCGGTAAAAATAACGATATGCGTGTTTCAGACATACCAAAAACTGCTGGTTCGTATGCAGGAGAACAGATACATAGAAGAAAAAGTCGATGATGGTGTGGCGGTAAATATGTTTTTGAAGTCACAGACCCAATCTTCTAACCTCTATCCGGCTGCGTCGGAGATGTGTTACAAGAGATTGATCGAACTTTTTGAACAGGAAGGATTGACTGTTCAAAAGGATTAAAAGCAAACCTATTTCATGCAGACTATTCATCTGTTTGTGGGCAAAAAACAGGAGAAAATTAAAAAAAATCAAAAAACCGCTTGCAATCGCCGTTGCAAGCGGTATCATTTGCCCTGTCAGTCACGCGGCTGACAATACGCGGGCGTAGCTCAGTTGGTAGAGCGTCACCTTGCCAAGGTGAATGTCGAGGGTCCGAATCCCTTCGCCCGCTCCATTTTTTTCCCTTTTGCTCCCTTTATTCAGAAAAGACTTTACAAACAATCGGCAGAGTCTCAATATGTTGCGGAGTCTTCGCCTGATCAGGCGATATAACCCATTTGAAAACCGTTATGAAGATCATACTGCTGTCCGGTGGATCCGGCAAACGTCTGTGGCCGCTCTCCAGTGATACCCGTTCCAAACAGTTCCTGCCGCTGCTGGAAACTCCTGCGGGAGAGAAGGAATCCATGGTCCAGCGAGTGGTGAGGCAGATCCGTGAAGCGGGTCTGACCGAGAGCATCACTTTCGCGGCGGATATTGCCCAGAGAGATATCATCGTCAACCAGTTAGGAGACGGAGTGGACATCGTGACGGAGCCGGAGCGCAGAGATACATTCCCGGCGGCGGCACTGGCGGCGGCTTATCTGGCGTATGAAAAGAAATGCCCCGCGGATGAAGTGGTTGTCGTGATGCCGTGCGATCCCTATACCGGAGCCGGTTATTTTCAGGTGATCGCGCAGATGGCCGAAGCCGTCCGGAACGGCGCGGCGGATCTGGTCCTGATGGGTACCCGCCCGACTTATCCCTCTTCCAAGTACGGCTATATCGTCCCGGCACCGGAAAAAACAGGGGAGACTGTGCGCAAGGTTCTGCGCTTCATCGAGAAACCGAGCGTTTCCTGCGCGGAAGAGCTGCTGGAGTACGGAGCTTTGTGGAACGGCGGCGTGTTCGCGTTCCGTCTGGGCTACATCCTCAAAGCGGCGGCGCGGTATGTTCCGGCGGAGACCTTTGAGGCTGTGCGTTCCCGTTACGCGGAATTTCCCAAGATCAGTCTGGACTATGAAGTGGCTGAGAAAGCCGGTTCGGCGGCAGTGGTGCCGTTCGCGGGCCAGTGGAAGGATCTGGGCACGTGGATGACTCTGACAGAAGAGCTTTCACAGAACGGCATCGGCAATGTCATTCTGGGCGAGAAGAATGAGAATACCCATGTGATCAACGAGCTGGGCATCCCGGTCTTTTGCGACGGCCTGAAAGATGTGGTCGTGGCCGGTTCGCCGGACGGAATATTGGTCTGTGCCAAGAAATCCGCCGAAAATATCAAGCACTACGCGGATCGTCTGGCTAACCGTCCCATGTACGAGGAGCGGCGCTGGGGCATCTACCGTGTGCTGGACACAACGACCTACGGCGACGGCAACAAATCACTGACGAAGTTTCTTAAGTTGAAGGCCGGCAAGAATATCAGCTATCAGGTGCATCATCATCGGGACGAAGTCTGGACCTTTACGGACGGTGAGGGACTGCTGGTCATTGACGGCGAGACCCGTCCGGTCAAACGGGGCGACGTGATCTGCATCAAGAAGGAACAGCGCCACGCCCTGAAAGCGGTCACCGACCTGACCATGATCGAAGTGCAGAT
>JAFZAR010000047.1 GCA_017557085.1 Verrucomicrobiota bacterium
ATGGTCTCACTGTAGCTTCATGAGGAACAGTCTCTATTTCTTTTTATCTTCTTTATAAAGAGTATTTTGTATCAATTTATTATTGCGCAGGACAAAAGCGTGGTATTCCAAGGCAGCCATCAGGAATGTCGCGCTGATCTCATTCAAGTCATAGAGAACGATTTGCAGCCAGTCTTTGCTGCAAATGGTGAAATTGATATGGAAGATCATTTCGGCCAGCTGAGTCGGTTTCTTATAGAAAGGCAGAGCTTGCCGGATATCCAGGATGGAGCGGATAGGGGTTTCCTTATCGATTTGACTGGCATAGTAGAAGTTATCGATATGATCGCTGATCTGCAAAGGATCATCCGGGTTGAAAATGATCTCGGCTTTGGCCGGATCCGTAAAGGAAAAATGTTCCGGCTCTTGAAGATGAACTGCCTCCGCGGGATGTTTTTTTTCGTAAAGATGGATCAAGGCTTCCTGAACCGGCTCCGAAAGAAAACAGTTTTGACGGTTTTCGGCCAGTAATCCCGCGTGAAGGATCCTCATGATCGACGGCAGTACGGAATCCAGATCCTCATAGAGAATGGCAATAGAGGTTCCCCAGTTGCAGGAATACCCTTGGAAGCCGAGGTCTAAAATCCCTCTCGGAGAGGTCCATATATGACGAGGCGCGCTCATATCCTTCCCCAAGTATAGCCCAGCAAAGCGCTGTTGTACAATTCGGAATTCTTGTTTCCTTGAAAATGTCAGATTAGGCTTGCTTAACCTCGCTTGTCACTGTAACTTAGTGTTGGCTTTGGGGTAACGGAAGGTCGCTCATGAGAAATCATGGGAGGAAAGTCCGAACGCCGCAGGACAGGATGCCGTCTAACCTGTGCGAACAGGATACAGACGGGGGAACAGCGTCAAGGCTGTTTCACGGAGAGTGCCGCAGAGAATATACCGCCTCGCGAGAGGTAAGGGTGAAAAGGTAGCTTAAGAGACTACCGCCCGTGGAGTAATTTACGGGGCAGGGAAAACCCCATCCGGCGCAAGACCAAATAGGGAATCCTTGAAGTGGTCCGTTTCATGGTGAAAACCGGGATTTCGGGTTAGGTTGCTTAGAGAAATGATCTTCTCCATTCGTAAGAGTGCAGACAGAATTCGGCTTACAGTTTCCCCTTAGCCAATTTACTGGATGATGTTTTTAATTTTTAACTAATAATGGATTTATTATGAATAGACGACATTTTTTTAAGATGGCTGCGGTCGGATTGGGAGGTCTGAGCCTTTCGTCCGTAACACAAAACGTTTCCGCTAAGGAAAACGGCAAGCCCTGGCCGTTCAAGATCGGATGCGCCGGATATACTTTCGCGAAATACAATTTAGACGATTCTCTGAAAATGATGGACCGTGTGAATGTGCGCTATATGTCCTTGAAGGATTTTCATCTGCCTATCAATGCCAGTGATGAAAAGATCGCGGAGGTCCTGGGTAAATTCAAAGATCGCAAGATCACTCCTTATGGCGTAGGTCCCATCTATATGAAGAGTGAAGCCGAGGTGAACAATGCTTTTGCTTACGCGAAAAAGGTGGGAGTGAAGCTCATTATCGGGGTGCCTGATTATGAACTTCTGCCGCTGGTGGAAAAGAAGGTGAAAGAATATGATTTCAAAGTCGCCATCCACATCCATGGCCCGGATATCAAGGTTTTCCCGGTCGCATCTGATGTATGGGAGCATGTAAAAGACCTGGACGAACGGTTGGGCATCTGTCTGGATATTGGGCACACGGTGCGTTCGGGATTGGATCTCATTGAGGATGTGAAGAAATACAGCTCTCGCATTTATGATATGCACGTCTGGGATGTCAACAAAGCCGATAAGTCGGGCTGGTGTGTTGAGGCCGGACGCGGGCTGATCGATTTCGCGAAGTTGTTCAATACTTTGAGAGAGGTCAATTACACCGGGGTTTGCAGCCTGGAATACGCGAAGGATATGAGCGATGTTCTGCCGGGTGTGGCGGAGTCTATCGGCTACTTCAACGGTGTTCTCAAGTGTAATGCCTAGCCAGATATTAAGTTGAGGATCGAAACCGGATTTCAGCGCCAGAGGAGCTTTGTTTTAGTTTTCGTGCTGGCGCTTTTGCTGCTGACATCAGTGACGATATTATCCTTCATCGCTCTGGTGTCGGGGCAGACTCGTGTCGAATTGGCGGCCATGCAGCAGCAGTTAGCATTGACCGCCGCGGAATCCGGAGCGAATGAGACTGTTCAATATCTGATTTCACAAAAAACGATCCCCACTATCCGCGAGACGGCTCCTTCGTCCGATGCTCTGAAGAACCGCTGGATCACGAATGATGGCCGCTATGAATACTGGGGATTTCCCACGAACAGTGAGCTGACGATACTGGCGGAACCGGAACCGCTGGATGAAGGACGAGCCTTTTATGTGACGGGATTCCATCCTGTTTCTGACGCGGAGATGGAGATCTATGCTCTGGGCGGATATTATCCATTGAATGGGACGAATCCTTTGATACGGCTCCTGCGAATAAAAACGGAGTATGAGACTTTTTCGCAGAAAGGATTTTTGCAG
>JAFZAR010000048.1 GCA_017557085.1 Verrucomicrobiota bacterium
CATCGTTCTGAAGAAGGTCGGTACCGGTGATACCTTTGTCACCGTCGCCAACAGCGGCAATTTCAAGATGACGGCCGACACCGTGAAGGTGCATTCCGCCAATCTGGGCAACGTTCTCTTTGAGGATGACTTCAGCAGCGGAGCGATGAGCGAGGCTGACTGGTATCTGGATACCAAGGGCTTTGAATACAGCCAGTATCCGGAGGCTGATGTGGAATATTATGATATTCCGGCTTATGCAGGTTACGGCATCTACATGGATGTCAATGCCACAGGTCAGTACTGGCCGGGCAGAGCTTATATCACGACCAAGGGATTCAAAGCCAGCAAGGCCGATCCTCTGACTTATGAAGTTTCTCGTGATTCCTTCAACTATAACGACGGCGCGACCGGTGCCCGCAGTTCTATCATCATCTGCAATGGGGACTTCAGCAAGTGGATCCACATTGATCAATGTATGGACAGCGGCAGCGACTACGGCTGGGGCTGGAACAAGCTGACCGGTGCTTCCAATGACAAGAGCAATGGTGTTCCCAATACTATGGTCGTTTCCGATCATGGTCTGGCGGCAGTCCAACTGGTTGCCGACGGCTCGAATCTCCAGGTCTTTGTGGACGGCACACGCTACGCGGTCCTCGACTTCCCGGTCAGCGAAGACATCCACTTCGGTTTTGGTGTGTATGCGCGCGCGATCGGCGACAGTGTGAACACTGTCTTCAACTCTGTGAAGATCAGCGGTTCCGATAATCCGGCTCCGAACGCTCCGACCATCATCTCTCAACCCAGCAACGTCATTGTGGCCGCGGGTCAGCCTGCGAGCTTCACTGTGGTCGCGAGCGGTAAGGATCTGACCTATACCTGGTTCAAAGACGGCACGCCGATCGAATACATCAGCGATCCGACTTACACCATTCCTGCGGCTTCCACTGCTGACGTGGGCGAATACACTGTTGAAGTGGCCAACGCGGGCGGTTCTGTCATCAGTGCCCCGGCGACCCTCAGCATCCTGCAAGACAAGCTCTTCTCAGATGACTTCACAGGTCCTGAACTGAGCGATGCCTGGACGATTGATGCAAAACCGTTTGAATATACTAATCCGAACGGCAATGGTCAATTCAACTACAAAGTGGACAACGGTTTGTTCCTGGAATTCACTCTGACAGATAATTACTGGGGCGGCAGAACTCTGTATCTGCAGGATTCCTACACCGCCAGCAAAGATGCTCCGGTGACCTTCGAGGCCACTCGCACAGCTTATGGTTTAGGCGAAGGCTGCACAGGTGTTCGTTCCTGCATCGTTGTCAGCAACGCTGACGGCAGCAAGTGGATCAACCTTAGCCAGTGCTTTGATGTTGACACATTCCGCGGTTGGGGTTGGAACAAACAGACCGGCGCCGCTGATGATGTTGCCACAGGTGGTAACGTGGTAGTTAGCGCTTTCGCACCTATGAATGATATGGGTGAGCATGTCGTAAGCATTACCGTTGACGGTGAGACCGCTGTTCTGACAGTGGACGGTGTCGCGGGTGTGACTCTCGACTTCCCGGTCAGCGAAGGTATCCGCTTCGGTCTGGGTCTCTTCACCCGTATGGTTCCTGACTATGGCTGGACCAGCTTCAGCAATGCCACCGTTTGGGGCAATGCTCCGGCACCGACCTACAGCACGGCGAACGTGAACTACAATGGTTCCGCTATCGGCAGTGTGACAGAGAATCCGGCCGGCACCTTCACCGTGAAGGGCTGCGGCGCGGACGTTTGGGGCACAGACGATCAGTTCTTCTATGTCTATGAGCAGATCGATACTGACTTCGACGTGAGCGTGAAGATCGACAGCTTCACCGCGAACTCCAATGCCTGGGCGAAAGCCGGTCTGACAGTTCGCGAAGCCAATGAAGACGGCACGATTCCCGGCAACGGACGTCATGTCAGCAATCAGATCCAGGCCCTCAATCAGGTGGGCGGATCCAGCAACGACTACTGGACCTCATGGCGCAATGCTGTGGGTGCCAATGTCTCTGACGACAGCACAGTCCACAACGGTTCACCGATCGTGAATCCGAGCTGGCTGCGTATCACCAAGGAAGGCGGAGTCCTCACTACTTACTACAGCAAGAATGGCAATGACTGGACACAGCAGGCCACAGTGGATACCACCACATGGGCTGACGGTGCCATTGGTGCCAGCAAACCTCTGTATGTGGGTCTGTGGGTGACCTCACACGATGCCAACAGCAATGACGCCACCGCGGTGTTCACGAACTGGACGATCAATACTCCGGAACCTCCTGTGACGGATCTGGAACTGGCTTACGCCGTTGAAGGTGACGAGCTGGTCCTGAGCTGGGCAGTGTCCAGCAATGCCAGCCTGGAAGTGGCTCCGACAGCTGACAGCGCCAGCTGGACGATCATTGAACCTGCACTGGTGGGCGGTGCCTATCAGGTCAGAGTCCCGATGAGCGATGCTGCTGCGTTCTATCGTCTGGTGAAGTAATTACACTTGATTTGCGAGCGCTTTCCCAGTGAGAGCGCTCACTGACCAAGAAAAAAAGACCGGGATCCTTTAGAGGGTTCCGGTCTTTTGATTATTGGAGGGGATCAGGGAATAAAAAAGGGGCATCACTCGATGCCCCCAGATATAACATACGAAAAAAACACAAAAACATCACACTAGGATGCCTTGCATGAGAGCATTATAATTGGGTGTTGTTCCTGTGTCAAAGTATTTTTAAAATAAAAAAAGGCGCTCACCCGAGCGCCTTGGGTATCCCACATAAATGTGGTACAAATTTATGATAAATCAATGATGACAACAGGCCATCACGGGTGAAAGAGTATTTCCACGTTCAGTATATGTCAAATATTTATTA
>JAFZAR010000049.1 GCA_017557085.1 Verrucomicrobiota bacterium
AGGAAAGTATATCCCCTGCGCTCGGCTTCCGCCTTGCCGCCGCCTTCGCCAAAGATATTGATGCACTGGCCGTCCGGTGTCGTGAAACCGCTCATGTTTTCCACAATACCCAGAACCGGCACTTTCACCTGTTCCAGCATCCCGATGCCGCGGCGCACCACTCCGATAGAAGCCTCCTGCGGCGTGGTCACTACCACTCCGCCGGTCAAAGGCACCGTCTGGCAAAGAGACAACTGCGCGTCGCCTGTGCCGGGAGGCAGATCCACCAGCAGATAATCCAGATCGCCCCAGACCACATACATCAAGAACTGCTGGATCGCTTTCATGATCAGAGGTCCGCGCCAGATCACCGGGGAACCTTCGTCCAGCAGGAACCCGATGCTCATCAGCTTGACTCCGTACTGCACCGGCGGGATCAGACGTTCCTCCGCGTCCACTCCGGGCTGAGTTTTCACTCCCATCATCAGCGGGATGCTGGGGCCGTAAATATCACAGTCCAGCAAACCGACCTTGCGCCCCTTGCGCGCCAGCTCACAAGCCAAATTGACAGCCACAGTAGATTTGCCTACGCCGCCTTTGCCGCTGGCGATGGCGATCACGTTTTTCACTCCGGGGATACTGGTCTTCTGCGCGAACGGGTCCGCCGCCTGACCGGGCGCGGGTCCCTGCGGAGTCGTGATCTTGACCTGGACCGGCTTTCCGGTCACCTCGCCGACCACTCGCTCGACTCCATTCCGCAGTGCTGTCACGACTTCTTCCTTGTCCGTCGTCAGCTGCAGCTCGACCTCCGTTCCCGTTTCGGTGATACGGATATCCTTTACAATATTGAATGAAATGATGCTTCGGGAATAACCGGGATATTTTACCGATTCCAAAGCTTTACGCACATCTTCCACTGTTGCCATGGTGCAAAAATCAACAAATAATAAGTATCAAATAATAAAATAAATCGTCAGCTACCAGTCATCGCTCTGATAACTGATAGCTGACTATTGTGTCAAAGATTAGACTAAAGCGGTGTCAAACCAGTGACCGTCGAACGAGACAGAAGCGGTCTTTTGCTCCTCGCCTGTCCATTCCTTGTTGCGGAATTTCATTCCCGCGAAATCCATATAATTGCGGAACACATCCGTGTTGCGGATGTTGCCCCTGAAGCGTTCGGCTCCGGGGCCTTTGGCCACCAGCGCGACAAAGTCGCCGGAGTGATTGCAGGATCCCCAGCTGATGCCGAAGTAATTGCCCAGCACCTGACCGAGCTGACCGGTGAAACCGCCGATCGGATCATACCCCACACAGCCCTTGCCGTCGCGGGCCAGCAGCAGCAGGTCGGCCTTGTCCACACCGATCTGGACACTGTACTTCTCTTTCAGATAACGCTGGACCTGGACCGCGTTTTCGCACGTCTTCAGGTCGCCCGTCAGTCTTTCAAAGGAACCCAGAGCGTTCTTCATATTGGGCAGCAGTTTCGGCGTGCTGGTATAACTGGAGCCCATACCGTTCATGCTGGGACCGCCGCAGCCGTGATCCGCCGTCACCACGATCAAAGTATCAGGATGCTTCTTCTGATAATCCAAACCAACCTGGATGGCGTCATCAAACGCGATATGATCGTAAGTCGCGCCCGGAGCGTCAGAAGCATGGCAGGCATGATCCACACGGCCGCCTTCCACCTGCAGGATGAAGTGTTCATGCTCACCCAGCATCTCCAGCGCTTTGGCTGTCATCTCTGCCAGCTGGGGCACTGTCTTTTGCAGACTCTTGTGGTTCAGCCAGTCGATCGTCATCGGCAGGTGACCGCCGGCAAACAGACCCAGCACCTTCTTGTTGATATCGATCTTCTTCAGTTCGTCAGAAGTTTTGATGATCTGATATCCATAACGGTCGTAGGATGCCAGCATCTCTTCATTATAGAGACTCTGACCGCCGCCCAGCAGCACGTCAATGCCCAGAGTGCGATAGTAGTTGGCGATCTCTGTGGTATCGCCGCGGCTCTTACAAGCGGAACCGAATCCGGCCGGTGTCGCGTGGGTGATTTCTGTTGTCGTGACCAGACCGCGTTTCCAATGCGGCTCACGCAGCAGTTCATAAAGGGGTTTCAAAAGAGTTCCATCCGGCAGACAGTTCACCGCGCCGTTATTGATCCTGGAACCGCTGCCCCAGGAGGAGGATGCCGCGGAACTGTCCGTCACACAGGAATTCAGAGAAGCCATGTCCATCAATCCCGTGAACGCTCCTTCTGTGCGGCTCATTTCCATCCAGCACAGACCTCTGCCGCGGATCATCTTGGAAAAAACATCCGAAATCGTGACCATGGAAGGGCTGGTTCCGTCCGAAACATAATGAATGATCTTGGACGGGATGCCGTCGCCTCTGGACGCGGCCGCGCGCATATTCGTTGCAATATAGGGAGCACTGATCGCTCCGGCCGCTGCTGTAGCAGCCGCCACAATAAAGTTCCTTCTGCTAAAACTCATAACCCCTTCATGATACCTCTTTGGAAAATAAAATGAAACAATTTATTTCTCCTATTATCATTGCTCGACAGAAGCCCTTTTCCATGAGAGTATATCTTCCGTTGAGTGTCATCGCCGTTCCAGGCTGATCCAATCACGGAATGATTAGAATGAAAAAGACTGTTTGTTTATGGGGACTGGCCGCTGCCGTCTTAGCCGCCTGCACTGCAAATCTTTGCGCGGAAACATTCCCGCTGCATTTCAAGAAACTGGATGCCCGCACCGCTTTCTACAGCCCGGAGGGCTACTGCACCGTTGTCATCCTGAGTGATAAAAAACCGGCGGAACTCAAAAAAGAGCCTGAAACCCTTTCCAAAAAACTCTATGCCCGTCTTTTTTCGTCAGAACGCCCTGTCGTGCTGAGAGATAACTTCCCAACACCACCGACCATCGCTTCCTGGGGACAACCTGTCACCATCATGCGGCTAACCGAAAAAGAAGTGGGTGAAGGTTACGATACAGCCATTATTGACCTGAACAATAACGGCGACCTGACCGATGATCCCGTTCTTCGCGACAACAAAATTTCCAAGTACCGGAAGTTTTTCGGCCCCTTCACATTGAATCTGCCGGAAGGCACCCTGCCCGCTGATTCCATAATCCAGCCCATCATGTACCTGGAAAGCGGTTTCCTCAGCGCTCCCCGCAGCTATATGGATCCTCAAACCGGAAAATTCACCGACTTTTTCGGCTTTGCCGCTGTCCGGAACGGCTGGGCTCTGGAAGGCAATCTGGACATCAACAAGGTACTCCAGCACATTGCTTTCAAAGACGCTTACTGTGACTTTACCTTCTCGCAGAACGTATCCCACCGGGAAGTTCTGAATGACGACCTTTATTTTGATAATGCCAAGAAGGCCAGCTCCTTAGAATTCTTCCCGTCCGACTACGTCCTGCGCGATTACAACAACAACGGCGTGTATGACTGCGAATTGCCGCTCAATGAATCTGAACCTTATGGCAAGTACCTTCCGCTCAACGACAAGCTCTATACATGGGAAATCGCGCCGGATCTCCGCTCCTGCACCGTCACACCGGTGGATAAAGACTTTCCCACAGGCACTTATACCATTGAACGTACAGCCGACAAACGCACTCAGGTGGCCCTGATGACCGGCTACAAGGCCCCTGCTTCCCAAACCGGAACAACTTACGGCGATGGCAAATGGCAGCTTATCACTCTCGACGGCAAAGTCCGCAGCACTCAGCTCCCCGCGGGCAGTTACGTCCTCAGCGAGTTTGCCTTGCGTTCCAAAGACGCGGACAACCTGATTGCTCACTTTCCGCTGGACAGCTTTGCGCCGCGTGCTTCCATCGCTTTCCAAATTGAAGCCAGCAAAGAATTTACTGCACCCTGGGGTGAACC
>JAFZAR010000005.1 GCA_017557085.1 Verrucomicrobiota bacterium
ATTCCCGTTATCGTATCGCCCTCACCGGCACACCGTTGGAAAACCGTCTGCTCGATCTTTGGTCCATCACCGATTTTGTACATCCCGGTTATCTGGGCAATCAACATCACTTTTCCGAGACTTATACTCCGCGCGATGATTCCCCGGAGGTGCAGTCCTTTGCGCGCAAGAAACTTTCCGCGCGTCTGCGTCCCATCCTGCTGCGCCGTCTGAAAACCGAGGTCGCTAAAGATCTGCCCGAACGTATTGACGAACGCCGCGACTGCGAGCTGACCGATGAACAGCGCAAACTTTATCTGGCGGAACTGCGCCGCTCGCGCGATATCATTATGAAGTCTGTCCAGGAGAAAGGTTTGGCTAAATCCAAGATCCACGTTCTAGCCGCACTCACACGTCTGCGCCAGATCTGCTGTCATCCTTCTCTGGTCGGCAACAACTCCGTTTCGGGCAAGACAGAGACTCTTTTCGATATTCTGGAATCACTCCAGGCCGAAGGTCAGAAAGTGCTGGTCTTCAGTCAGTTTGTGGAAATGCTCAAGATTCTGGAGCGCGAGTGTGCCCAGCGCGGCATCAAAACCCACATCCTCACCGGTGCTACCAAGAACCGTCAGGAGGTCGTCCGCGAGTTTCAGGAAGATCCCGATCCCTGTGTTTTCCTGCTCAGTTTAAGAGCCGCCGGCACGGGTCTGAACCTCACAGCCGCCTCTTATGTCGTGCTTTATGATCCCTGGTGGAATCCCGCCGTGGAGGCTCAGGCCATTGACCGCACACACCGTATCGGCCAGACCTGCACCGTCAACGCGTACCGCCTGATCTCGCCCGGCACCGTGGAGGAAAAGATTTGGGAACTCCAGCAAAAGAAATCCAAGACTATTTCCGATGTCTTAGGCGAGCAAGGCTTTACAAAGAATCTCACGGGAGCCGATCTGGAATATCTTTTCTCGGAATAACAAACTTTACTTTGCAGATGATAATTGTTTTGACGGACGGGCACGGAATTTCCAAAATAGCTCCCGGTTCGTCGAAAGACTGAAATTTTATGGCAGCAAGAGCAGAAAAAAACAACGATACTAAAAACGAAATGGCCGCCCTCCAGGCCTCCCGTAAGAAGGAACTGGAAGCCGCTATTTCCTCCATCAAAAAACATTACGGCGAAGGCAGCATCATGCGTCTGGGCGATAAATCCGCCACGCAGAAGCTGGAAGTCATCCCCACCGGAGCCCTCACTCTGGATCTGGCCCTGGGCGTAGGCGGACTTCCCCGCGGCCGTGTCGTAGAGATCTACGGCCCGGAATCCTCCGGCAAGACCACGCTCATGCTCCATATCATCGCCAACGCGCAGAAGATGGGCGGTACGGCCGCTTTCATTGACGCGGAGCATGCGCTGGATCCCAACTATGCCCGCAAACTGGGGGTCAATCTGGATGAACTGCTGGTCTCCCAGCCCGACAGCGGCGAAGAAGCCCTGACCATCTGCGAAACTCTGGTCCGCTCCAACGCTTTAGACGTTGTGGTGATAGACTCCGTGGCCGCGCTCGTGCCGCGCAGTGAACTGGAAGGTGAAATGGGAATGGCCACCATGGGCATGCAGGCGCGCCTGATGAGCCAGGCTCTGCGCAAGCTCACCGCCATCCTGAACAAAGCCAAGACCCTGTGTCTCTTTACCAACCAGATCCGCGAGAAAGTCGGTGTCATGTTCGGCAGTCCCGAAACCACTCCCGGCGGCAAAGCCCTTAAATTCTATGCCAGCATCCGCATGGATATCCGCCGCAAGGACACTATCAAAGACTCCTCCGGCAACATCATGGGTAATCATACCCGTGTCAAGGTCGTCAAGAACAAGGTCGCTCCTCCGTTCACCGAAGCCGAGTTCGACATCATCTTCAACCACGGCATCAATCAGGAAGGCAACATTCTGGATGCCGGTCTCCAGATGGGTGTCATCACCAAACGCGGCGCGTGGCTGCAGTTCAACGGTGAGCTGATTGGTCAGGGACGCGATGCCGCCATCAAAGAAGTCACTGAAAAGGAAGACCTTCGCAAACGCATCCTGGACGCTGTCATGGCCAAACACGCCGAAAAGAACGGTGAAACCCCGGAAAACTCCGAGGAGAAAGACTCCGCCCTGGATTAAACAGGATAAATGATTTTTGCACAGCCGCGCTCACCGCGCGGCTTTTTTTATGGAACCACGGTTCTTTCACGGTATTCCAAAGAAAAGGCTGGAATTTCGGGAGTGCTTCTTTAGAATGAACGGCGAGTTTTACTATGAAAGTAACATATTTAATGAGTGTCATCGGTGTCGCGGTCGGCTCGTTCCTGCTGACGGGCTGCGACACGTTATCCCCGAAAGAACAAACAACGGATGCCGGCTGGACCCGTCCCGCCATTACAGACGCAACGGGCTGCGTTCTATCCGATACGATGGGAACCGCTTATGAGGCCGGTCTGCATCGTCTGACCCTGCCGCCTTTCGATAAGGATTTTCTGCTGGCGGACATCAATTTCAACCAGAAACGCTGGTTCACCAACTTCAGCGGAGATATTTCCGGACGGTTCACGGAAGTGGCCTCCGAGGTCTCCAAAGCGGATCAGCCCTGGCCGGAAGTGCTTCCTTCCCTGCTGGACGCGATCCCTCAATATCAGAAAGAAGACGGTCATTTTGGCGTGCCAATAGACTGGTCCAAGCCAATAGACTTCGACCCGACCACAGATCAGACCGTGATGATGCCCACGCTCTGGGGCAACGGTCGTCTGCTGCTGGGACTGACCGCGGCCGCCCGCAAGTTCGACCGTCCGGAGATACTGGAGACCGCCAAAAAGCTGGGCGATTTCTATGTGAATACCGTCTATCCGCGCTTCTGCGATCCGAACAAGATGGACGAGTACAAGACCGAGGGGCAGTATGCCTCCGCCTATGTCACCTGTGTGTTCGAGGGTATGGAAGGTCTGTTGAATCTGTACTATCTGACAAATGACAAGCGCTATCTGGAGACCGCCTGCAAGATGGCTGATTTCCATGAGCCGTTCGATACCCTGCCGGTGGGTCACTCTCACGGCAGTCTGAGCCAGACCAGTATGCTGGTGCGTCTGTACGATGCCACTGGCAAGACCGAATATCTGGACCGTGCCGTCAAACGCTGGGATGCCGCCGTCAGCGGCGGTTATGTGAACCCGGCCGGCAGTGTGCTGGAGAAATTCTATGTGACTGGATTCAACCGGGACGAAGGCTGCTCTGAAGGCGACTGGCTGCGGCTGAACCTGCTGCTGTGGGCCGATACCGGTGAGAACAAATATCTGGACATGGCCGAACGTCTGCTCTGGAACGGTATCATGGCCAATCAATGGGACACCGGCGGTTTTGGTCACCGCTTTATGGGCGTGGATGACAAGGGCGCATTCGCCTATCTGAAGTACTCACAGGAATCCCTCTGGTGCTGCTCCTTCCATCTGGCATGGGCGGAATATAAG
>JAFZAR010000050.1 GCA_017557085.1 Verrucomicrobiota bacterium
ATCGTGATCACGCTGTCAGGGATCGTTATATATTCCAACGCACTGCCGGCAAACGCTGCGTGTTCAATAGTAATCACACTGTCGGGAATCGTAATAGTGGGCATTTGTGCGTGCTGAAACGCGTATTCACCGATTGTGGTCACAGTGTAAGTGATGCTGCCATTTTCAACAGTGGATGGGATCGAAACATTTTGGGCAGAGTAGTTATTGAGTTTGGCCGAGACGGTACCGGTGGAACTGTCTTCGGTAAGGACTGTGTATTCTAAATCACCTTCAATGAATGTATTACCCATTGCCGCTTGGGATTGAAAGGCGTTGAGCATCATCAAAGAAGCTGCCAGACAGAAAATTCCTAGTGTTTTATGATCAGATATCTTCATCAATATTTTATGATTTATTTTTTGCCATTCCTTATGGTAACCATAAGAAACGAAGAGAGATGCTAACGCATATTTTGCCAAAACGCAAGGATGACTTACAAAAAAATCACCAGGGATTTTGGATTTGCGTGGTGTGTTTGTGATCTGGGGTTATTCACCACTAGTTCTGAAGTATTTGGAAATCAGTTATTTTTTTTTCAAAGTACTCTTGTAACTTCTGTCGTTATATGCTACACTAAACTTGTGTTTTGCGGGGTGTTGCCGCAATTTTGACAGAGTTGATTTAAATAATTGTTCATAAATTTGTTATGAAATTTAATAAAACTAAGAAGATGGTCATCGCCTCTGTGGTGATGAGTTTAGTTGCCGCGGCCACGGTGATGGCTGACGATGAAGTTGTAGCGCCGGTGATCGTGGATCAGCCCAAGAGCGTGAATGTCAAGGCGGGTGCCCGTGTGACTTTCTCCGTCAACGCGGTGGAAACCACTGACTCCCGTGAGGATTTCACGGTAAATTTGCTGTCTGGTACGCTGGATATGATCTATTGCGCTCCCGGATCCTTCATGATGGGAAGCCCTGAAGATGAATTAGGCCGTTTTGATCAGGAAGATCTGCACAAGGTGACCTTGACCCAGGGATTCTGGCTGGGCAAATATGAAGTCACTCAGGCACAATACAAAGCCGTGATGGGCGGTGAATATCCTAAAAACTTCAAGGTCACAGATGGAGATGGTGAGCCCTATCCTTATGTGGGAGAAGACAAACCGATCGTCTATATCACCTGGCGCGAAGCTCAGGATTTCTGCGCGAAGCTGACCGAACAGCAACAGGCCGCCGGGGCGCTGTCCAAGTTCTATAAATATACATTGCCGACGGAAGCTCAGTGGGAATATGCCTGCCGCGCGGGCACTCAGACTCCGTTATACAGCGGAGCGGAGCTGACAAGCACGGGTACCTGTCCGAATGTGGACGCGCTGGCTTGGTACGGTGGAAATGAGAGATTCCTCCACCCGGTCGGACTGAAAGAGGCGAACTGCTGGGGATTCTATGATATGCTGGGTAACGCGGAAGAAATGTGCCTGGATTACTGGATTGATCATTTAGGTATAGGAGCTGCAACAGATCCTTATTATGTTGCGGGTCAGAATAATATTGCCTGTCGTGGTGGATGCTTTGATTCATGGAAGGGTTATTCCTATGAATATGCCAGGACTTGCCGCAGCGCGTTTCGCAGATCAGGTAGTTCTACTGAGAATTATGGGAATACGGGTTTTCGTGTGGCGTTAGTTCCGAACGAATACAAAGTCCGCAAACCGACTGTTCCGGTACTGCCGGAGCCGGAGGAATAGACGAAACGGTGTTCTATAAAAAACGCAACTGTAAAGATAAGCTGAACGCTTGTCAAAGAGACACGGGGCAGAGATGCTTCAGGTCTCAGCAGGAGGAAGATGAATGAATAGAAATTCAATAAAAACAGTCGGGATCTTCGCGATGCTGCTGTCGGTGAGTTTCTTCTTTGTTCCCACGCTGTTCGCGGCCGCGGACAGTGAGGAAGGTGACGGCCTGATCTATCAATGGTACAAGAATGGTAAAGCGATCTTTGGCGCGACTGGTCCGGAATATACGATCGAGTCAGCCGATGAGACGGATATCGGAACTTATACCGTGAAGGTCATCAACCGGGTAGGTGAAGAGATCAGCATGGGAGCCGAGCTGACAGTGGAAGGCGCGGTACCCTATGAAAAGAAGGATCTCTCCTATCAATGGTACAAGAACGGCAAAAAGATCTTTGGCGCGACACAGCCTGACTATACGATCGAATCTGTTGGGCAGAGTGATGTCGCCACTTATGCCGTGGAAGTCATCAACCGTTGGGGAGAAGCACTCAGCGATGAAGCCGCGCTGGTCGTAACAGATCTGCTGGATTACAGCGAGCTGGATATGACCTATCAGTGGTACAAGGACGGCAAAAAGATCTTTGGCGCGACAGAGCGGACCTATACGATCGCTTCTGCCGAACAGAGCGATGTTGGTGCTTATACCGTGAAGGTAGCCTGCCGCACAGGTGAAGAAATCAGCAGTCCTGCCAATCTGACTCTGAAAGGGGGACTCCCTTACGAAAGTATGGATTTGGGCTATCAATGGTACAAGGATGGTAAGGCGATCTTTGGCGCGACCGGTCCGGAATATACGATCGAATCGGCAGAGAAAAGCGACATCGGTCTTTATACGGTGAAGGTCATCAATCGTTTGGATACGGAAACCAGCGCGGGAGCCTGGCTGACCATTGATTCGGGTTTTGCCTATCAATGGTACAAAGATGGCAAAGCTATCCCCGGCGCAACCGAATCAAGCTATGTGATCGAGTCCGTGGCACTGGATGATTCCGGTGATTATACGGTGCTGGTCAGTAATGATATCGGCAGTACTTTGAGCGCAAATGCGTTGTTGACTGTGGAAAAATTGCTACAGAAATTGATCGTCAGAGCTGACGACCTGGCTCGCATCTACGGTCTGGTGAATCCGGAATTAACCTATACCATTACCGACTTAGACGGCAATGAAGTGTGGGTGGAAGGTGAACCGGATATCAGCACGCCTGCCGTTTGGAACAGTCCGGTCGGAACGTATCCGATCATCATCACAAAAGGCACACTAGTTGATGAGGATTATGAATATAATTATGAGTATATATTCGAGAACGGTGTTCTGACGGTGAAGGAAGTTCTGCCGCCTATC
>JAFZAR010000001.1 GCA_017557085.1 Verrucomicrobiota bacterium
CCTCGCCTTCGGTCTTTTTCACCTTGGCACGGACTTTCTTCTGGCAGGGAACAGACCAATAAGGACGTTTCGAGCCATAGCTCCGAACCGTCAACTGGATCGTATCCGTCTCTCCACTAGAAAGATTTAAAAGGGTTATCGTCTGGATTTTTCCATCTGCGTCCACTCTGGGTGTCATGACGAACTGCTCATGGGTTTCCATACGAACTGCCATCCGGTTGGGAGTGATTTTATCCAGTCCATTAAGAATGAGCTGGCGTTTCGGCGTTGTGGGACAACAATACAAATCATTGACCAGCAAAATTTTCCCGCCAAATCCGGAAGGAACGATCATAGAGGATATCCCCAAAGGCTGGCGATTGGCAGGATCCCCGCTTTCAAAGGTAGCAAGCACTTCCACATCAGTACGATCTGTCTGGAGAAGGTAGCGAACAGAATTGAGCGGATAGTAATAGGACGCGCCGTCAATAACTTCAAAAGTGCCTTGTGCGTAAGGTGTCACGGTGATATTCGTCTGGGGGAAGATCTGATTCAATTTCATCCAGGCCGGAACGTCCATAATAACAGGTCCGGCCAGATAATGTTCAAGTTCAGCTTTGGTCAAACCCAATATGGTGTTGTCTGTCAGCAATGTTACTTCGCTGTGAGCTTCTGCCGGACAAATAGGCAGACCGTAGGTGACCAGCGTCGGTATCATATCCCAATGCGGCACGACCCAGAAATTATCTCCCGCGCTGGGACGGGGCGCATTGAACGCGTTCGTACCAAGCGGACGGGAAATGCCATAAAGCACCGTGGACTGATTGCGGTCTCTCAGCGCCTCCCAGTAAGGACGATATTGCGCACAGAGTTCCGCAAAACGGTCATAAGACCGAGCTGATTCATAATAATCGCCGCTGTGCCAGTAAAGTGCCAGAGAATCTACTCCGCCGGCCAGCATAAGCATTGACTCGTTCATCATACACTGAGGATTCTTCAGCAGTGCTATATGGGGATAATTTTCCGCCTCATAGCAGATCTGCCCTACAAAGTCCTGTTGACGGCACTTTGCCCCTTCTTCCTGGATACAAAGATATTTTTGAACAAGTCCTCCGAAATCTTTGTCATTATAAAATCCGCCACCGGGACGGATGCCCACTTTGTTATGTTTTGGACCTGACAAGGCTTTCATCAAAGCAAATTTATTCGGTCCTGTATAATGCGCGTTGGCAGGATCAACCTGAACACCCAGACGGCAATCGGGGTGGACCTCTTCCACCGCACGGCGAAAGACTTCACCTGCACCGGCCAACAGTTTTCCTTCATACTGGACCCATTGACCACGAACAGGCTCCGGCTCATTGACCGTACCCATCAAATGATGATACAACTCCTCGCGTGTCCATTCCTTTCCACAGAACTCGCTGAACCCCTTCATACAACGCGGACAGTAACATCCATGGTTCAACCGCATATCATCATCCGGCCAGAAAGAATCCGGTTTCAGGACTTCCAAGATCAGCTTTGTTCGCTCATAAAGGTAACTGAGAGCTTCTGGCGAAGTCGGACAGAACTCGCTGGAACGACTCCCATCAGGGTTCATCCGAAACGCGTCCTCCGAAAACTGGCGATCCTCCGGACGTGCCTTATGCAGCTGCACACCATGTCCCAAGGTCAATCCTAACTGAAAAGAAAACTGGATACCCAACTCTTCACACCGTTTACGATATGGAAGTATTCTCCGCAGATCTTCCTCGCTGGCCGGCAGATCGGTCAGGCCGTCTATACAAAACCAAATCTCATCACAAGCACCGGGATTCGCCTGAAATGAATCAAAGATTTGCTCCATCACCTCCGGATAATAATTCATGCACGGCATCTGGCGGCTGATAATAAACGGCCACTCCGGGGACACTTTTCCCGCGCCGGACACCATCGCGGTCAGCGCCGCGAAACAAACTAAAGAACCCAACAATTTTTTCATATTTAAAATAAGAATTATATTCGTATCTCTCTGAAATACTTCACTAAGCTATAAAATCCATTCCAATTGTCAACCTAAAACAACATATCTTTCTTAAAAATAAAGCGTTCCGATCTGATACGCACCCAACGGCGGCAAAGTGATCGTCAGACTTCCTTCCTCGCTTTCGGTCTTTTTCACCTTGGCGCGGACTTTCTTCTGGCAGGGAACAGACCAATAAGGACGCTTCGAGCCATAGCTCCGAACCGTCAACTGGATCGTATCTGTCTCTCCGCTAGAGAGATTAAAGAGTGTCACCGTCTGGATCTTTCCATCCGCATCCACTCTTGGTGTCATAATGATCTGCTCATGGCTTTCCAAACGGACTGCCATCCGGTTGGGAGTGATTTTATCCAGTCCATTAAGAATGAGCTGACGTTTCGGTGTTGTGGGACAGCATCCCAAATCATTGACCAGTAATATCTTTCCACCAAAACCGGAAGGAATGATCATGGAAGATATCCCCAGAGGCTGGCGATTGGCAGGATCCCCGCTCTCAAAGGTGGAAAGCACTTCCACATCAGTACGATCTGTCTGAAGAAGGTAGCGAACAAAATTAAGCGGATAGTAATAGGACGCGCCGCCAATGACTTCAAAAGCACCTTGTGCGTAAGGAGTCACAGTAATATTCGTCTGCGGAAAGGTCAGGTTCAGTTCCATCCAGGCCGGAGCGTCCATGATGACAGGCCCGGCCAGATAATGCTCCAGCTCGGCCTTTGTCGAGCCTAGGATGATGTTGTCCGTCAGCAGTGTCACTGCGCTGTGAGCCTCTGCAGGGCAGATCGGCAGACCGTAGGTGACCAGCGTCGGCATCATTTCCCAGTTCGGCACGACCCAGAAATCATCCCCGGCACTGGTGCGAGGCGCGTTGACCGCGTTCGTGCCGACCGGTCTTGAGATACCGTAAAGCACCGTGGACTGGTTGCGGTCTCTTAGCGTCTCCCAGTAAGGACGATACTGCGAGCAGAGCTTAGCGAAACGATCATAAGACCGGGCAGATTCATAATAATCGCCGCTGTGCCAGTAAAGCGCCAGCGAATCCACTCCGCCGGCCAGCATAAGGGTCGCCTCGGTCATCATGAACTGCGGATTCTTCTGCAGTGCCACATGGGGATAGTTTTCCGCCTCGTAGCAGACCTGCCCCACAAAGTCCTGCTGATGGCAGCGGGCTCCTTCTTCCTGAATGCAGAGATACTTCTGCACCAGCGCACCAAAATCTTTGTCATTATAAAATCCGGCACCGGGACGGATGCCTACCTTGTTATGGTTTGGACCGGACAAGGCTTTCATCAACGGAAAATTATTCGGCCCGGTGTGACGCCAGTTGGAGTAAACCGCCTGAACACCCAGACGACACTCTGGATAAACCGCTTCCACTGCCTGGCGAAAGACATCCCCTACACCGGCCAGCAGTTTGGCTTCGTACTGTACCCATTGACCGCGAACAGGCTCCGTTTCATTGACCGTACCCATCAGATGGTGATACAACTCCTCGCGTGTCCATTCCTTTCCGCAGAAATCGCTGAATCCCTTCATACAGCGCGGGCAGTAACATCCATGGTTCAAGCGCAAATCATCATCCGGCCAGAAAGAATCCGGCTTCAGTACTTCCATGACCAGCTTTGTCCGCTCAAAAAGATAGCTGTGAACTTCCGGCGAAGTCGGACAGAAATCCCCGGAACGATTTCCGTCAGGATTCATCCGAAACGCATCTTCCGAAAACGGACGATCCTCCGGGCGTGTCTTGTGCAGCTGTGAACCGTGCCCCAGTGTCAAACCCAGCTGAAAAGAAAACTGGATACCCAGTTCCTCACAGCGCTGGCGATAAGGCAGTATCCGCCGCAGTTCCTTCTCGCTGGCAGGCAGATCGGTCAGACCGTCTATACAGAACCAGATCTCGTCACACGCTCCCGGATGCGCCTGGAACGAGTCGAATATCTCGTCCATCACCTCCGGATAATAATTCATGCACGGCATCTGGCGGCTGATAATAAACGGCCACTCAGAAGATGCTTTTCCCGCGCCGGACACCATCGCGGTCAACGCCGCGAAACAAACCAAAGATCCCAACAACTTTTTCATATTCGTCATACAAAGATTCATCTGTACCTCTTTAAAATACTCCGCTAATCTATAAAATCCATCTAAATTATCAATCTAAAACCATAGGCTCTATTCATGGATCTCCAAAGGCAAACCATCCGGATCCGCGAAAAAAGTCATTTTCTTCCCCGTGTACTCATCCACACGGATCGGTTCCGTCACGATGCCCAGCGCGTTCAGCTCAGCAACTGTTTTCTCCACAGAATCCACATGGAAAGCCAAATGCCGCAGTCCGTTCGCCTCCGGGTAGCTGGGACGAGCCGGTCTGCCCGGAATGATGAACAGCTCCAGTTCCATATCCGCCAGCCGCAGATCTATTTTGTGATCTCCTCTGGCTTCACGATAATTCTCCCGAATCACCTGAAACCCCAGCAGATCAACATAGAAATGCCGCGACCGCTTATAATCGCTCCCAATAATGGCTACATGATGGATCTTCTCTAAATTCATTCTCACTTAACTCCCTGCGATATCCGCTAACTCAAACGGTACCAGTTGTTTTAGATTCTCCAGTGTAACCTGGACCTGATAGCCTATCTTGCCCGCGCTGAAAATGATCGTCTCAAAATTCCCGGCGCTTTGGTCAATGACCGTCCGAAACAGTTTTTTCATTCCGATAGGCGAACAGCCGCCATGCACATACCCGGTCAGCGGAAACAGTTCTTTGGACTTGATCATCTCAATGCTTTTCTCGCCTACGGCCACAGCTGCCTTCTTCAGATCCAGTTCACCGCAGACCGGCACCACGAACACATAATGCGTTTTGGTATGCCCCACTGTGACCAGTGTCTTGAATACCTGCCGGGGATCCTGTTTCAAAACCGCGGCCACATCGGCACCACTGATCACTCCGCTGTAAGTATAACTCGTGTAAGGGATCTTGTGCTGCCCCAATATCCGCATCACATTCGTTTTTTCAGACGAATTTTTCATGTTTTTGTAATTCCAACAAATAAATGAACAAGCAACGGGAAGATTTTAGAAAAGAAATGGGGTGACCGATGGGGCTCGAACCCACGACAACCTGAACCACAATCAGGTGCTCTACCAACTGAACTACGGTCACCAGCCGTAAAACGCCATGCAGTCTATTCTTAAAAAAGCTTTCTGTCAAGCAGATGGATGACGATATTTCAAAAAAGCTGACATCCGGCCTCTCCTAACACTCCGAAAAAGGTGCTGCCGATACACAGAATCTCTTGATACACAAAAGCAAAAGCACAAAACCGTCATTGAAAATACTTCAATGACGGTTTCATTATTGGGAAAGAATATTCCCAAACTTCTTTGTTAATTATTCTTCACGAATACGATCCCAAGCCTTGAGATACTTCGCGTTGTCGTCGCCCAGGTCGATCAGCAGGTGGCAGCGTTCAAAAGTCTCTTCGGGTACTTTGAAGGCCGGGTTATTGCGGACCTCTTCATCAACCATATCAACCGCAACGGTGTGAGGCAGAACATACTGGATCTCTTCCATATCCTTGACCGCGTTTTCCGGTTCATAGATGAAATTGATAAATTCATAAGCAAGATCCTTGTTCTTAGAATCTTTCATGATGGTGAAGTTATCAAATGTGAAGGTCGTTCCTTCTTTGGGGATGACAAACTTGATGGACGGTTTTTCCATGGAAACCTGGAGCACGTCACCGCTGTAGGTCTGGATCATCAGGAATTCACCGGAGGCCAGTGACTGTTTGGCATCATCCACACCGAATTTGGCGATCTGTTTCTTCCATTTGTTGGCAAGTTCCACAGCCTCATCGATCTTGGTCTGATCGGTCTCATTCACATCATATCCCAGGGTAATGAGAGCACAGCCAATGACTTCGCGATGGTCATCCAGCAGAGAAGTGCGGCCTTTGAGGTCTTCACGTTCAAACATGCTCCAGCTCGGTTCAAAATCTTTGACCTTTTCAGAGTCATAACCGATACCGGTAAAGCTGGCAAAATAAGGAACCGTGTACTCTAATTTAGGATCCAGTGTCAGGTGTTCATATTTTTTATCAAAATACTTATCCGCCGTCGCGAGCTTGGAGTGATCCATCTTATCCAGTATTCCCTGCTCGTACATCAGCTTGGCTGTATAGGTGGACATCACGATCAGATCATATCCGCCGCCGCCGGCCTTCACCTTGGCATACATAGATTCGTTGGAATCAAACTCATCCAGCTGGATCGTACAATCATATTTTTCTTCAAAGGCATCCAGAATATCCTGGGCAAAATAATCGCCCCAGGTATAGATGCGAAGAACTGTTTTTTTCTGTCCGCAAGAGGTCAGAAACGCCGTGGAAGCCGCAAGCAATGCGATGCAGCTCATTGTGATTAATTTTTTCATTTCTACGTTTTATATATCTTATAGGTTAATAAGAAAGCATATTTCCATGATGACACTGACGCATCATGACTTTTTGCGACTCAATAGTTTTTGTGTTCCAAACACAAAAACAAATGTCAGCACCAGAAAGATCACTGACAAAGCGTTGATGACAGCCGGAGTTCCCCGGCGCATGGCGCTTTGGATATAGATGGGAAGTGTCGTATCTCCCGCGCCTTTTACAAAGAATGTGATGACAAAATCATCAATCGAAAGTGTAAAAGCAAACAGCGCCCCGGCAATGATGCCCGGCATGATGATGGGCAGTGTCACCTTGAAAAAGATGTAAAGATTGCTGGCACCCAGATCCTGAGCCGCCTCGATCAGTGAGTGGTCAAATTCCTGAAGGCGTGCCAGAACGACCATCGTCACATAGCTGAGGCAGAAAGTGATATGCGCGATGATGATGGTTGTGAATCCCAGGTGCATATTGATCCCAAACAAGCTGCTTACCCAGCCGCCGCATACAGAGATAATGAGTACAAAAAGCATCAACAGACTGATACCCATCAGGATATCCGGCACGATCAGCGGCGTATAGATCAGCGTGGAATAGATGGATTTGAACTTGCTCTTCGTGCGGTAAAGGTACAACGCGGCCAGCGTCCCCAAAACCGTTGAAAAAAAGGTAGAAAAGAACGCGATGATCATGGTGTTCAAAAGCGCGTTCCAAATCACGTCATGATGGAAGAGCTTATCATACCAGATCAGGGAAAAGCCTACCCAGCTGCCGCCGTACTTGCTGGCATTGAAGGACGCGATGACCACCATCACCAGCGGCGTGTACAGGAAGATGAGCGTCAGCAGCGTGATCAGCATCGGAAAACGGCTTTGGGCAGCGCCTCTGTTTTTTCTAAAAAACTTCATAAGGCAAACGCGATGACATAATTGCTGTTAAAAAC
>JAFZAR010000051.1 GCA_017557085.1 Verrucomicrobiota bacterium
CCTGACCGAGACCGGAGCCGATTCTATCCGCCAGGGCGAACCGCATCAGGCCGAGATCATCCGGGGCAAGCTGGAAACCATTCGTCACGCCGGGCTGGCCGGAGCGATCCTTTTCAGCTACACAGATGAATGGTTCACAGGCGGTTATCCCATTACGGACTGGGCTTTCGGTGTGGTGAATGCCCAGCGGCAGCCCAAACCTTCCGCAAAAGTCGTGCAGGAGATTTTTGCTCAGGATTTTGTTCCCTGTCCTAAACCAGCTCCCAAGGTCAGCGTCATTGTAGCTACCCGCAACGGCGGCCGTACTCTGGCCAGCTGTCTGCGCTCGCTGGAACGGTTAGAATATCCTGATTATGAAGTCATTGTAGTCAATGACGGTTCAACGGACGACACCGAACAGATCGCCAAAGGCTTCCCTAAAGTCAAACTGATCAATCATCCTCGCAATCAAGGTCTTTCTGTGGCACGCAACACCGGGCTGAAAGCGGCCGAAGGGGAAATCATCGTTTACACAGACGATGACTGCCGAGTCAATGAACACTGGCTCAATTATTTATGTGACGGTTTGATCCATTCGGACTGCGTAGCGGTCGGCGGTCCTAATTACCAGCCGCCCGAAGACTCCGCCGTGGCTCGCGCGGTGATGGCTTCTCCCGGAGGCCCTGCCGCCGTTCTGCTGACGGATCAGATCGCCGAACATATCCCCGGCTGTAACATGGCTTTCTGGAAGTGGGCCTTGGAGGAGATCGGCGGATTCGACCCCATTTTTATGAAAGCCGGCGATGACGTGGATGTCTGCTGGCGAATCCAGCAAAAGGGCTGGAAAATCGCCTGGCAGCCGGCCGCCTTTGTGTGGCACGCACGCCGCAACACGGTCAAAGCCTATTTGCGTCAGCAATATGGATACGGCGAGGCGGAAAGTCTGCTCGCCTGCAAGCATCCCGAATACTTCAACAGTCTGGGAGCCTGTATCTGGAAGGGACGCATCTACGCGACCAATACCTCGATCCCCTCGCTGGGTCACAGTCGCGTGTATCACGGCATTTTCGGGAACGCTCTGTTCCAAACGCTTTATTCTCCTGCTCCCGCGCCGGGTCTGCTGGCTCTGACCAGTCTGGAGTATCATATCGGGATCACCCTGCCGCTGATCCTGCTTTCGATTTTTTCACACTTCTTTATTCCCTTGGCGGCAGTCAGTTTAGGAGCTTCTATCGCGACCTGTATCCTGGCCGCTTGTCAGCAGAAGCTGGAGCGTCCCCGCTGGTGGTCGCGTCCGCTGGTGGCACTGCTCTGGTTTCTGCAGCCCATTTACCGTTCTTACGCAAGGTACAAGACCCGTCTTTCGGAACCCAGTCCGCCTCTGCAAAATATGGAAAGTCTGGAAGCCGCGGCGCTGGGCTCGTTCAACGCGCATAAACAGTCTTTCGCTTTCTGGATAGAGAAAGCGGAATCACCCAAAACGACTCTGGACCGAACAACGTTTTTGAACATCTTTCAAGACGATTTGACCCAAAAGGGTTACATTGTTCGTCAGGATATGGGCTGGGATGATTTTGACCTGCTGATCCACGGCGGTTTCTGGACACGTCTGGGACTGCTGACCTTCTGCGAACCGCACAAGGACGGGAACGCCATGCTGAGGATCCGCTTCACGACCCGTTGGAGTTCCGCCTTTAAGACCATCTGGGGACTGAGCATTTTCTTCAAACTGCTGCTCATCGCCTCGCTGCACAGTGTCTGCCCCTGGATCTGGACGATCCTCATTCTGTTACCGATTCTGCCCCTCTGGTGCCGCAGTCAGAAGAAAACCCTCATGCGCTGTGTCACTTCCGAGCTGCTCCAGTTCGCCGGCAGACACGGTCTGCGCCTGATGGAACACAACGGAAGCCGTCCTTAAATTGGCCTTGACGATTCAGGTTTTCCACCGTATTCTTTTCCCCCGTAAATGGTCACGGCTGATGATTCTATTTACAGGATCCCTGTGTATCCAATAAAGTATTATGTCCGAACAGTTAGCTTACGCTCTTATTACTCCGTATTCACTCGATAAATCCCGCGTCGGCGGGATGATCGCCCGTTTGATCGCCCGCACCGGACTGAATGTTGTGGCAGCCCGTATGTTCGCGCCCAGCCGGGAATTTGCCACGGAATTTGCCGCGCTGCTCCGTGAGCCCGGTCATTCAGACTGCGAAAAGATGCGCGGTCTGCTCAGTGATTATGTGACTCGCAATTTTCCCCCTGCCAACGGCCTGAACAAACGGATCATGGTCCTGCTTCTGCAAGGCGAAGACGCTGTTCAAAAAGTCCGCCAAACCGCCGGTGAGCTGGCACCGGGCTGTCCTAAAGGCGTGAGCATCGCCGAAACCTTTGGCGATTTGATTTTTGACACGCAGGACACATCCAAAGTCGTTTATTTTGAACCGGCCATCATCACCGCTAATACTCCTCAAGGCGTAACTGGAGCTTTGAAGCTCTTCCTCAAATACTATCAGGACGGCGGCATTCTGCGCAACACCGCGCAATACCCGGAAGGCGTTCGTCCTCAAATCTCTTTGACCATGCTCAAGCCGGATAACTTCCGCTTTGCCTCCGCACGGCCCGGTCATATCCTGGATTTCTTCAGCGGTACTGGACTGAATATCGTCGGCATCAAAGTCCAGCAAATGGCCACTGCTCAGGCGATGGAGTTTTACGGTCCCGTCCGGGATACCCTCCGCACCAAACTGGGTGGTCGTGTCACCGAGAACATCTTCCCCGATATCGAAAAGACCCTGGGCTGCCAATTCGATGAATCCACCAAGACACAGGTCGGCGAGATACTCTGCCCGACCTATGGTGACAGTCAGTTCGATAACATCGTCCGCTTCATGTCCGGCCGGTCCGAAAGCGAATGTCCCGCGGCGGAGCGTCAAGGCCCCGGCACAGTGACCAGCTGGGTCATCATCTTTGAAGGTCCCGACGCTATCACCAAGATCCGTCAGACCCTGGGCCCGACCAATCCCGCCAAAGCCTCTCCCGGCACCATCCGCCGTGAGTTCGGCACCGACATGATGGTGAACGCCGCCCACGCCAGCGACTCCGATGAAAGCGCCGCGCGTGAGATCGGCATCCTCGTTGAAAAGGCTCCCAACCTTTTCAAGTCCATCTGCGAGAAGTTAATAGGATAGCCAGACATCCTAGCTAAAACGCAAAAAGACGAGGCTCATGCAAGCTCGTCTTTTTTTATGCTTTGTCAGGGTGATGTATTGAGGGAATTCCATTACCAAAGGTTATGCTTCGCACATTTCGGCTAAAGTCACATAACCTGTCGTAATATCTTCAGAATGAATTCATTCTGTATTTTTCGACAAGAAAATGAGAGGATTGTTTAACCATGCAACATATCTTACTGGTACGCAAATAATTATTATATATACCTATATTCGTCCGTTATTCTATAGAAAAATATATTGACTTGGAACAACATAAATGAGTAGGATTGGGCGCTAGTATTTAGCGTTATATTGAACAACTTATGCCGGTTGATTTAAATTATAAAACACGTTTGCCTTGGATACTGGGGGCAATTTTCTTTGTTATTTACATTTTGACCCTGAACCGCTGGGTAACTTTGGACAGTCTGGCGGTGCTGGCTCCTATCGTTGGATGGGATTTCTGGGGACTGCGAATGAATTCGCCGCTCTTCCGTCTGGTCACTTCGCCCTGTCAGCTTCTTTCCCCGGCATCGTCTATCCTCTTTATCAGTGTGCTGAACGCTGTGTTGGCCAGTTTTTCGCTGGTTTGGCTGGCGCGCGCGGTAATGCTGCTGCCTCAGGACCGCTGCACAGATCAACGGGTGCGCAATGATGATCCGGACGGCCTCTACGTTAGCAAGTTGAGCTGGATTCCGCCCCTTCTGGCTGTCTGCTCGCTGGGTTTCATGTTCGCTTTCTGGGAAGACGCGACAGGCGCGTTCCCGGCTATTATCAATGTTTTCTTTTTATCGTACATCGTCCGCAATACGCTGGAATACCGTCTGGACGGAGAGAATTTCTGGATCTACCGCGCGGCGGCGGTTTACAGTATCGCGCTGGTGAACAACTGGGTGATGATCCTGCTGCTGCCTTTCTGGATCGGTTCGCTGATCTGGATCAACGGCACGAATCTGCTTCGGTACTCCACGCTGATCGTCCGTTCCTTCCTCTGCTTTCTGCCGGGACTGCTGTTTTTCCTCTATACGCCGACCATTGAATATATCGAAGGGCGTTCCGATCTGGGCTTTTTCAATCTGCTGGCGATGAGCCTGAAGCAGCATGCAAGCAGCGTGACATCCATCCCACCGTATATCCTTTTCATTTTCAGTACATTCTCCATCATACCGCTGATTCTGCTCAGTATCAAATGGGATCAAAGCCGCAGCAGCGGCGGTAATGCCGGCATCAATACGGCAATGACGCGCATCAGTGTGCGCCTGATGAATTTGTTCTTCTTCCTTTACGCGGGAGCGGTAGCCTTTGAACTGCCGGTCTGCCCCAGCCATCTGACACCCGGTTTCGAGGGACTGGAGTTCCATTACATCGCGGCGCTGGTACTGGGTTTTGCTACCGGTTATCTGCTGATCGTGTTTCATGAACCGGTCACCGAACGCCGTC
>JAFZAR010000052.1 GCA_017557085.1 Verrucomicrobiota bacterium
TCAGCTATTTCCTGAAAAAGAAAGTACCATAAACCGCACTATCTCTCAAGCAGTTTCAAAGAAAACCGTGAATTTTCGGGATCTGTCTAAATACCTTGTTCTCACCTGAAAGAAGAAACTGTTTCCCCGAAAAAGAGGAAACCCGGACGGAATTCCTTGACACCCCGAAAGAGAGAGAGTAGGCTTGCGGTTCGCCTTTGCGGGCGGATCCCGCGGGCGGACGTGAGGTCTCTATACTTAAGAATCACGTTAATGTACAGAAGTAGTGCTATTTAAGAAATGAAAAGACAGTATCAACCTTCCAAGATCAGACGTATCCGTCAACATGGTTTTCGCAGCCGTATGGCCACGAAGAGTGGCCGCGCCATCCTTTCCAACCGCCGTCGTGTAGGCCGCAAGCACCTGACTCCGGTATAAAGGCCGTTCTTTGAGTCGGTTCGCAAGAGCTGCGCGCAAAATGTCGGCTTTGTCCTATCCTTCTCCTTCTCACCGCTTTGAGTTGCCGCGGGAACGTGTTCTCAAGGTTCAGGCGGATTTTGCGGATATCAAGCAAAACGGAGAGCGTTTCGTAGGACGTCATTTTATCGCTAACTGGCGAGTGGAACCCCAAGGCACGGAAGGAGATCCTTCCATCGGGCATTCCAGATTCGCGGTCGTTGCCGGCAAAAAAGTGGGCGGTGCCGTGGAGCGCAATCGCTACAAGCGGCTGCTGCGGGAATCTTTCCGGCTCAATCAGCATCATTTTTCCAACACGGTATCGCTGGTGTTGATCGCCCGCAAGGCGATGCAGGGCAAAGTGTTTGAAGATGTGAACAAAGAGTTCCGCTTCTTCCTGAAAAAGGCAGGGTTATGGATCGCCTGAACAAAGTGTTCAGTCTGTTCGTGCTGCTGCCCATTTACGTTTACCGCTGGGGGCTTTCCCCGCTGAAAAACGCCCTGTTCGGTTCGTTTGCTCACTGCCGCTACTATCCTTCATGTTCGGCTTACGCGATCGAAGCGATCCAAAAACATGGTACTTTGAGGGGAATGTGGCTGGCACTGCGCAGGATCTGCCGGTGTCATCCCTGGCATGAAGGGGGTTATGACCCTGTGCCTGAATATCCCGGCCCGGAACGGCGGCATGAAGAACTCCGTCCTACACTGAAATAGAAAATCATGGATCGAAAAGCATTTTTAATTCTACTGGTCAGCCTTGGCTTTCTGCTGGGGGTCTGGTATCCGCTGACGAATAAGATGTATCCTCCCAAGGAACTTCCGGCGGATACGAATGTCGTTGAAAATCTGACCGCTCCCGCTGACACGAACACAGCAGCGGCAGCCCTCACCAATGCCGCGACCGCTACGGTTCAGGCCGCTAACACCCTGAGCAATGACTTCCGCTCCTCGGCTGAGATCGCGGCCGCAGCGACCAACAGTCTCCCGGCGCTGACTCTGCCGGAAGGGACCGAAGAGCAGTTTGTCGAGCTGGAAAATGATGTCGCCAAGTACGTTTTCACCAGCCGCGGCGGCGGTATCGACCGCATCGAGCTGAAGAAATACCCGGCCGCTGTGGACCGCGCCGCCAAGAAGGAAACGCTGACGGAACAAAATTGTGTCCACCTGAATCAGGGAGTGAACGTCCCGATATTCGCGGCTCTGGGCGACCTGAATCAGTCTTACGCTCTGACCAAAAAGGATGATTCCACCGTCCAGGCCACAACACTCCTGACCAACGGCTTGACACTGACAAAAACGATCACGCTTTCAACCAATTATCTCTTCAAGACCAGTGTCACCCTTTCCAACACGACAGAAAATCCCGTGCAGACACCGCCTCTGGAGCTGGTGACCGGCACGGCAACGCCTCTCAGCGACAATGACTGTGGTGACCTGATGAATGTTTACTGGCACAACGGCAGTAAATTAGAGACGGTGGGCAACAGCTGGTTTGCGAACCGCACCCTGGGCTGCTCCATCAGTGAGCCCCGCCCGCTCTATGCCGGCGGCGACGGCATGACCAACGTGATGTGGGTCGCCTGCGCGAACCGTTTCTTCGCCATTGCCGCGGTTCCCGTTCTGGGCGCGCCGAAAGTGCTGGTTCACAAGACTCCGAATCTGCCCCAGTTCGAGAACAGCTCCTCCAAGGGCATCAAAAACGGTTTGCAGGCTTCTGTTTTTTACCCGGAAACGATCCTGGCCTCAGGCGCTTCCGTTTCTTATGATTATGATATCTATGCCGGCCCCAAGGAATATAAGACCCTGTCCAAGCTGGGCATCAGCAACGACCTGGATCTGATCATGGGCTTCAGCGGATTCTTCGGATTCTTCTCCAAGCTTCTGCTGCTGGGCATGAACTGGGTCAACTCCATCACCCATGTGGGCTACGGACTGGCCATCATCATCATTACGATCATCATCAAGATGATCTTCTGGCCGCTGACCACCGCCAGCACCCGTTCCATGAAACGGATGTCGCAGCTGCAGCCGGAAATGAACGCCATCCGCGAGAAATACAAAGATGATTCCAAGAAGATGAATCAGAAGCTGATGGAGTTCATGAAAGAGAACAAGGTCAACCCCATGGGCGGATGTCTGCCGCTGCTGATCCAGATCCCCGTCTTCATCGGTTTCTATAAGATGCTGATGAGCGCGATCGAGCTGCGCGGAGCGACCTTCCTTTGGGCATCCGATCTTTCCATCCCTGATACGATTTTTGTGATCCCCGGCATCGGACTGCCGGTCAATCCGCTGCCTCTGATCATGGGCGCGTCCATGCTGTGGCAGTCCTCCATGAATCCGCCCTCTCCGGGCATGGATCCCATGCAGCAGAAGATGTTCCGCTATATGCCGCTGATCTTTATCTTCTTCTGCTACAGTCTGCCTTCCGGTCTCTCCCTGTACTGGACAGTGCAGAACATCATCTCCATCATTCAGATGAAGCTAACCAAGACAAACGCGGTCAAGCCGACGGCTCCTCCGGCCAAAGGCGCGATGAAACCGCTTTTGAAATCACTCCCCGGAACCTCGCAGTTCCGCAAGAAAAAATAAATTTTAACCTGCAAAATTACTATGGCAGATCAACCTAAAGTTATTGTTGAAACCATCCTCAAAAATCTCGGATTCGACTGTGAAGTGGAGGAACACTTCCTGGACGAAGGTCCCCTGCTGGAAATCAAAACCGATGATCCCGGCCGTCTGATCGGACGCAAGGGACAGTCTCTGGTTGCCCTCCAGTACCTGACCAACCGGATCATTTTCAATATCGATCCCGAAGCGCCCAAGGTTCTGCTGGATGTCTCGAATTACCGCCTGAACGCCCGCGATGAGCTGATCCGCAAAGCCAAAGAAGCCGCCGAAAAAGTCCGCCGCTGGGGCGATATCGTTGAGCTGGAACCGATGAACGCTTTCGACCGCTATATCGTTCACAACGCTCTGAAAGATGACGAGCAAGTGGAAACATACAGCGTTGAGGTAGAAGGCACCAATAAAAAAGCTATCCTCCTGCGTTTGAAGAAGAACGCATAACCCTTTTCGAGCTTGATACAAAAACCGTCAGTGTTTACCGCTGGCGGTTTTCTGTTTTATGACAAATGGAGCCGCGCTCACGCGGCTGTAACTTGAAAGCCCGAAGGGCTTGCCAGAGAATAGCCGGGGGTGAGCGAAGCGTAACCCCCGGTAACGGTATCCCCTAAATTTCTCACCCTGAAGGGGTGACAGAATATGTCAATAAAAAATCCAAATGCATGATTTCAGAATTTTTTATTTGCTAATGAAGATTTTAGGACTATCATCCCTTCTGAAGCGCAGCTGACGGGATGTCGTCAGTTAGAAAGGTCATTATGAATTATTTGAAAATAAAACTGTTTGTCTTTGTTTCACTGTCCATGCTGCTGTGGACTGCCGCCGGGAACGCCGCCGATGAGGCTCAGGCTCCCGCCGCCGAAACACCCAAGATCGCGATCAAACCCGATAACACCGACACGACCCAATGGTTCCTGCCGTATGAAAAGCCTTTTCGCATGACCGGCTTTGAATGGTTTGAAAGCGACCGTGTTTATGAACGTCTGCCGGTGAACAAGCCCGAAACCGTCACCCAGTATCCCAACGGCAAAGCCACCTCCATCGCGTCCTCCCAATGCGGAGCTTTCCACCTCAGCCCGCACACCTCCGGCGGTCAGGTGCAGTTCCGAACCGACAGCGCTTTCATCCAGGTGAGCGGCGAGCTGGCCGGTCAGTACCGGGGCGACAATATTTCCCCTCTGGGCAGTTCCGCCTTCGCGCTCTATTATCGTGAAAATGACGGCGGCAACTGGGTCTATGCCGGAGCCAGCCGTTTCGATCACTCACAAGACAAGTTCACCGCGCGGATCGGCGGCTCCATGACACGCAAGACGCGCGACTGTCTTCTGTACTTCCCCACTTACTGCGGTGTCAAATCGCTGGCGATCGGTCTGGACAAGGACGCTGTTGTGGAAGCTCCCCGTCCCTGGAAGGATCCCCGCAAAGTCATCTTCTACGGCACCTCTATCACACAGGGCGGATGCGCTTCCCACTCCGGAGCGGATGCCGGCGCGCTGCTGAGCCGCGATCTGGATATGCCGGTCCTGAACTACGGTTTCTCCGGCAACGGTAAAGGTGAACCGGAGATCGCCCGGATGCTGGTCTCTATCCAAAACCCCGCTCTTTACATCCTGGATTACGAGTGGAACATCCAATCCGGAGAAGAGATGGCCGCCTCTATTACACCTTTCATTGACATTCTGCGCGAAGCTCACCCGGAAACTCCCATTCTCGTCATGTCGCACACACCGGGTTCTTTTGAGGGAATTGATCAGGATGACGACTCGCTTGCCCGGTTCAAAGCCAAACGGGAAGCCATGATCCTGGAAGTGCAGAAACGTCAGGCGGACGGTGACAAGAAAATCGAATTTCTGGACGGAAACACACTGCTGGGCGAGGATTGGTGGAACTGTCTGGTGGATGGATGCCACCTCTCTGATTTCGGCTTCTACCGCCAGGAGAAAGTCATGCTCCCGGTCATCCAGAGGATGCTGAAAAATTCTGCCAAGTAACGTGCAAAACGGGTGAGGCCTATAGTAAAACAAAAAAGACTTTAGGATAGAAAATGACAAAAACAACAAAAATAACCTTATGGGTCATTGTATCTTTAGTCATTGGGATATTAAATTTGATATTCCTGGGTTCTATTGTTTCTTTTGCTTTTCTTATAGGTTGTACTACGAGTGACA
>JAFZAR010000053.1 GCA_017557085.1 Verrucomicrobiota bacterium
GCCCATTTTGAGCAAAATTTTCCCCGGAAAAACCGCATTTCCGTCAGGAAAAGCAGAAGAAAGAATAAAACTTCTTGCACTTTAGTCCAAGTCAGATTATGCTTTCCCCGTCGTTTGCGTAAGCGGCGATATCCGAGGTGGGTTGGTAGCTCAGCGGTAGAGCAGCGGCCTTTTAAGCCGTTGGTCCAGGGTTCAAATCCCTGCCAACCCACCATTTTTGTCGACTTTTTTAATCATTTTCCTCTATTGAAAATCAAGGACTTATGGAAAGAATAGAGTTTTTTATGAAAAAACAAGGTGTTACTGGTAAATGAGTGTTTTTCGGGCTATTTTGGGATGTTTTTTGGCACTAAAATTGGGACTAAATTGGGGCATATAGCGGGACACCGATCAGGGATACAGCGACATATTTTTTATTTCATTAACCTGAAACGGGTTATGTGATAATAGACGTGAGTGAGCGAGGCAATCCCTTCGATGACGAAATCCGCTGAAGTATCACATTGAATGGTGCAGAAAACCAAAAATCCCTGATGTGAAATAACACCAGGGATTTTTTTGAATATATTCGGTTTGCTGTCCGGCTTTATTCCACGCGGGAGAGACCGGTGCCTTTGACGACTTCGCCGATGTGCCAGGCTTTGTATTTGGCTTTTTTGATGTCGGCCAAAACGGCATCCGCTTTGTCGGCGGAGACAATGGCGGTCATGCCGATGCCCATATTGAAGACCTGATAGATTTCCGATTCGTCAATGCAGCCGGAGTTTTGGATCAGCTTAAAGACAGACGGAACGGGCCAGGTGCCTTTCTTGATGATGACATCGCAGGTCTTGGGCAGGATCCGCGGGATGTTGTCAATGAAGCCGCCGCCGGTGATGTGAGCCAGACCTTTGACTACGCGCGGTGTCTTGGGCAGGTTGTATTTTTTCAGCAGTACCTGGATCAGATTCCCGTAGCTGAGGTGGGTCTTGAGCAGTTCGGCACCGATCGTGCATTTGAGCCCGGCTGGTTTGGAGGAGTAGTCGAGCTTCATCTTCTCAAAGAAGATCTTGCGAGCCAGAGAGTAGCCGTTTGTGTGGAGTCCGTTGGAAGCGATGCCGATGACTCGGTCGCCTTTGCGGATGCCTTTGCCGTCCAGCATACGGCTTTTTTCCACCACGCCGACGATGGTGCCGCTAACATCATATTCACCGGGAGCGTAGAAGTCGGGCATTTGGGCGGTCTCGCCGCCAATCAAAGCGCAGTTGTTTTCTTTGCAGGCTTTGGCAAAGCCAGTGATCAGCTGCTGGAAGACGGCGGGTTCCAGTTTGCCGGTGCCGATATAGTCCAGGAAGAAGAGCGGTTCCGCTCCCAGAACGGCGATGTCATCCACACAGTGATTGACCAGATCGGCGCCAACTGTGTTATGCTTGTTCAGAGCGAAGGCGATCTTGAGTTTGGTGCCCACGCCGTCCACACTGGAAACCAGTACAGGCTGCTTGTATTGAGAAACTTTGAGTGCGAATAACCCGCCGAAACATCCGACTTTGCCCAGAACCTCCGGGCGATGGGTCGAGGCCAGCAGTTTGGGAAGTTGGGATTTTACTGAATTGCCGAGGTCGATATCCACTCCGGCTTGCGCATAAGCTTTGCTCTTCACGATTTTTTTCAAATTAAAGGTTCAACACAAGAGGCATAAGAAAATCCTCTCCCTCTATCCAAGCCTGAAACGCGTCTGACCGCAAGCTTTAAATGATGGGAAAGGTAAAAATTTCTAAATACAAACGCCTTCCCGTGTGAGGGGAAGGCGTTCGTATGTATTCAAACAGAGAAGAAGCGATTACTTCTTGGCTGTTTTCTTAGCCGGTTTCTTAGCGGCTTTCTTGGCTGTTTTAGCAGCCTTGACCGGAGCAGAGGCTTTGGCGGCTTTGGAAGCGACCTTAGCGGTCTTGGCGGTCTTGGCTTTGCCTTCATTCTTGCAGCATTTGTCGCCTTTACCGCAACAGCAGCAGCATTCCTCTTGTTCGAGGGCAGCCTGAGCAGCGGCCAGACGCGCGGTCGGCACACGGTAAGGTGAGCAGCTGACATAGGTCAGGCCCAGAGAGTTGCAGAACTTGACGCTGGCAGGATCACCACCGTGTTCGCCGCAGATACCGAGTTTGATATCCGGACGGGTCTGGCGACCGCCGGCGACGGCCATACGGATCAGTTTGCCCACGCCGGTCTGATCGATAGAGGCAAACGGATTGCCGGTCACGATCTCAGCGTTTTGATAAGCGGGCAGGAACTTGCCGGAGTCGTCACGGCTCATGCCGAGGGTCATCTGGGTCAAGTCATTCGTGCCGAAGCTGAAGAATTGGGCTGTCTGCGCGATCTCGTCCGCGGTCAGAGCGCCGCGCGGCACTTCGATCATCGTACCGACCATGTAGGGGATACGGATTTTCTTTTCCTTCATCACGGCGGCGGCCACTTCATTGATGATGGCGACCTGCAAATCGAGCTCTTTCTTGAAGCCGACCAGCGGAACCATGATTTCCGGTTTGCATTTGATCTTCTTCTTGATGACTTCGGCGGCGGCTTCAAAGATGGCGCGTGCCTGCATACGGGTGATTTCCGGATAGGCAACACCCAGACGGCATCCGCGATGACCGAGCATCGGGTTGGCCTCATGCAGTTCGCCGATACGCTGCAGGATGAATTCGCGGGTCAGGCCGGTCTTCTTGCAGGTTTCGTTCATTTCACCTTCTTCGTTGGCCTTGGGCAGGAACTCATGCAGCGGCGGATCCAGCAGACGGATGGTAGCCGGCAAACCTTTCAATTCCTTGAAGATACCGATGAAGTCGGCTCTCTGGTAAGGAAGCAGTTTCTTCAGAGCGGCTTCACGGCCTTCCACTGTGGTGGACATGATCATCTCGCGCACGGCGTAGATGCGGTCGCCTTCAAAGAACATGTGCTCTGTGCGGCACAGACCGATACCCGTGGCGCCGAAAGCGATAGCCGCTGCGGCCTGGGTCGGGCTGTCCGCGTTGGTGCGCACTTCCATACGGGTGGCTTTTGCGCACCAGTTCATCAGCTGTGCGTAATCCAGATAGGACTTGCTCTTCTTGGCCGCGGCAGACTTGTTAATCAAAGCCTGGATAATGGCCGAAGGAGCCGTCTTGATCTCACCGCAATAGACTACGCCGGAAGTACCGTCAATAGAGATGTAATCACCTTCCTTGAGGGTATTGCCGCCGATTTCCATGGTGCGGTTTTCGTAATTGATATGGAGTTCGCCGACACCGCAGACGCAGACTTTACCCATCTGACGGGCAACGAGAGCCGCGTGCGAGCTGACACCTCCACGAGCCGTAAGGATACCTTCGGCGGCGATCATGCCGCGCAGATCCTCAGGGGATGTCTCCACACGGACGAGGAGCACCTTTTCGCCGCGGGCGCGGGCTTCTTCCGCGCGTTCAGCGTTGAAATAGACACGACCGCAAGCGGCACCGGGACCAGCGGGCAAACCTTTGGCTGCCGGCTTGACACCTTTCAGCGCTTTGCTGTCGAAAACAGGGGAGAGAACCTGATCCAGCTGTTCTGCCGGCACGAGTTTGACGGCTTCTTTCCAGCTGATCAGTTTTTCTTTGGCCATTTCCACGGCGATGCGGACAGCGGCCAGACCGGTGCGTTTACCGTTGCGGGTCTGGAGCATAAAGACCTTGCCGTTTTCAATGGTGAATTCAAAGTCCTGAACATCATGGAAATGGGATTCCAGAATCTTGCGGATGTTGTTCAGTTCCTTAAAGGCTTTGGGCATGACTTTGCCCAGTTTGGCCACGGGCTGCGGAGTGCGCACGCCGGCCACGACGTCTTCACCCTGAGCGTTCATCAGGAATTCGCCGTAGAAGACCTTTTCGCCGGTCGCCGGGTCACGGGTGAAGGCCACACCGGAACCGGAAGTATTGCCCATGTTGCCGAAGACCATCGCCTGTACATTGACGGCGGTGCCCCAGTCATCGGGATAACCGTATTTGCGGCGGTAAACGATCGCGCGGTCATTGTTCCAGGATCCGAATACGGCACCGATGGCACCCTGCAGCTGAGCCCACGGATCGGTGGGGAATTCAGAGTGTGTACGCTCTTTGATCAGCTTCTTGAAGCGGGAGACCAGTGCCTGCAGCGCTTCGGCGTTCAGACGGGTGTCTTCCACATGCTCGCCGGGGAAGAGTTCTTCCTTCAGGGCTTCGATGATGCTTTCAAAGGGATCACGATCCTCGCCGGGGCGCTTCTGCACACCCATGACGACATCACCGTACATTTGGATGAAACGACGATAACAATCCCAGGCAAAACGTTCGTTCTTGGTATTCTTGGCCAGAGCCAGAACGGTCTGGTCATTCAAACCGAGATTCAAGATAGTATCCATCATACCCGGCATGGAAACACGCGCGCCGGAGCGGACGGAGACCAGCAGGGGATCGTTCTTATCATTGAATTTCTTGCCGAGATTCTTTTCCAGGAAGCTTACGCCCGCCTTGACCTGAGCGGCAAGCTCAGCGGGGTATTTACGCTTGTTGGCGTAATAATAGGTGCAAACTTCAGTGGTGATAGTGAATCCGGGAGGCACCGGAAGTCCGATAAGGGTCATTTCTGCGAGGTTGGCACCTTTGCCGCCCAAAAGCGGTTTCATATTGCCATTGCCGTCGGCCTTTTTATTTCCGAATGTATAGACGTACTTATTAGTCTTAGACATAAATTAGAATTGCTGTTGCTTCACTCCAGCAGAGTATCAGCTCCACTTATGGTATATCCGCAAACACAGATGTCAACGTGGAATCTGCGTTCCGGAAAGAAAAATTCCTCATTGCGCATGAGGAATTTTCGTTCTTTAGAATCCAACAGAGGCTTTCTTGCCCTGTTTAGTGATGGTTTTGATATCTTCCCAGACTACCAGTCCGCGGCGGTTGGAAATCGTCAGCTGGAACTCATAGCTGCTTTGACGCAGATTTCTGGTTCGGGTCGTCACCTCAATGATTTTGCCGGAGAGACTATAGGAGTGCTTCATCCGCTCTTCGGTGATGATCTCTTCCTCCGCGTCGGCCATTTCTGCCAGGGGATCTTCCGAGCGGGCCAGATTCAGGGTTGTGGTCGTCTGCACTTTTTTCGTCTTCAGCAGAGCGGTGCGGATGCGTTTGATCAGCAGATCGGTGTCAAACTGCATAGAGGTATTGTTGACGATGCGGCTGATAGCCAGGATCGGCTTCTTGCCGTCTACACCTTCCAGGTCACCGGTTGAGATGCAGTCCTCGATGATGCTCTGCACCATCTCATCCGCGGCGCGTGCGAAATCCTGGATGTTGATCTCATCCACATTGGCGATCAGACGGGAACTGTCATTGTCCACATAAGTGGTCTTGGTGGCGCAGCCCGGAGAGAAGAGAGCTGCGGCCAAAGCCAGAGTCATGCAAAATTTGTAATTCATCTTAAAATATTTCGTAAAAGGTTATTTTGCCAGAGATTCCATGAACGTGAAGCGGAAATCCACGGCTTTGGGCGAAGTAGCCAGAATGGGGATACTCTTCCTTTGGCCGCCTTCGATCTGAGTGGGCGTGCGGTGATCCAGCGGCGAGCCGATCAGCATACCGTCCTTATCGTACCACTCCACACGATACGTGAACGCCTTCATGCGGCGGGTCCGGTTGTAAAGCTGCACCTGCACCTTGCGATAGCCGTCTTCAGTATAAGCTTCGTTCACACCCACGATATAAACACTGCGGCTCAAACTGGGATCGGTCAAAATACGCTGATCCATCACCATCATGGGAATGCCCTCAGTCTGGGCATTCTGCACTGTGTTCATAGATTTGGTGGCACAGCCTTCCGACAGCAGGGAAGCTGCCAGCAACGCGGTGACGATCATCGTGGAAAATAAAGTTTTCATTTTCATAACACCTTCAAAAAAGACACCCGTCTTCCTTCCCAAAGTGTATGTAAAGCAAAGAGGTATTTCAATTCCTAAAATAAAGCGTGTCATAAAGAGTGTCATTTTAAGAACCACAGATGAATATAGATGAAAATAGATAAGTTATTTAATAACAATAAGTTATTAGTTGATTCGTATTCACTATGCAGGGTGCGCAGAATATCCTTGAAAAGAGGCTTGGATTCAGAGAGAATCATGGGGGTGCTTTGCGGTAAGCAGCCCGGACTCGTTGAGATGGTTCCCCCTCGTTCATGTTAAACTTGTTATTGTTATGAAAAAGATTGAAGCGATCATTAGACCATTTAAGTTGGAGGATGTTAAAGAAGCCTTGTCAGCCCTGGGTGTGGACGGGATGACTGTCAGTGAAGTGAAGGGGTTCGGCCGTCAGAAGGGACATACAGAGATCTACCGCGGCAGTGAATATACGTCGGATTTTCTGCCCAAGATCCGTGTGGAGATCGTGCTGCCGGATAATCAGGTGTCGCAGGCGGTGAAGGTGATCATCGAGTCGGCCCGGACGGGGAAAATCGGTGACGGCAAGATTTTTGTCTCCACGATAGATGATGCCATCCGCATCCGCACGGGCGAGGTGGATGAGAGCGCGGTCTAGCCTGAACGCGCCGGTTTGAATAATAATTTCGCGGGACGCTCCCTTTTCACTGGTCAAGGGAGCGTCTTTGTTCTAGGATAAGGACTTGGCGCGGTGGAAACCAGCCGCGGCAGTGATAGATAATGAACACGGCCAAGAATGCCATTGAAATGGCAAAAAAGAATGAAGCGCTGATGGTGGATCTCAAGTTTGTGGATCCCTTTGGCAAGTGGCAGCACTTTTCAGTACCTCTGCGTGAATTGACAGAAGCGATTTTCACAGAGGGATTTGGAATAGACGGGTCTTCCATTCGCGGATGGAAGAGCATTGAGTCCAGCGATATGCTGGTGGTACCGGATCCGGATACCGCGTTTATGGATCCGTTTTGCGCCGTTCCGACACTGAGTTTGACCTGTAGTGTGCTGGAGGCGAATACACGGGAGCTCTATAACCGGGATCCGCGCGTGATCGCTCAAAAGGCTCAGAATTTCCTGGAGGGGAGCGGTTTTGCCGATACGGCGTATCTGGGAGCAGAGGCCGAGTTCTTTATTTTTGATGATGTCCGCTATGAGAATCAGAATCATGCCTGTTCGTTCAAGGTGGATTCCGTGGAGGGCATCTGGAACAGCGGCCGCGATGAGATGCCGAATCTGGGCTACAAGACCCGCCACAAGGAAGGGTATTTTCCAGTGCCGCCGGCGGATTCCATGCAGGATCTGCGCACGGAGATGGTGCTGATCATGGAAGAACTGGGTTTGCAGGTGGAGCGTCAGCACCGTGAGGTGGCCGCCGGAGGACAGTCCGAAATTGATTTTCGTTTTGATACTTTATTGAAAGCCGCAGATAAGATGATGCTGTTCAAGTACATCGTCAAGAATACAGCGGTGCGCCACGGCAAGACGGCGACTTTCATGCCGAAGCCGATCTTTGGGGACAACGGTTCCGGGATGCACATCCATATTTCGTTGTGGAAGAAAGGAAAACCGCTTTTTGCCGGCAGTGAGTACGCGGGTCTGAGTCCGATGGCTCTGCACTTTATGGGCGGTATTTTGAAGCATGCCCGCGCGTTGTGCGCGATCTGCAGTCCCTGTACGAATTCCTATCACCGTCTGGTGCCGGGCTATGAAGCGCCGGTGAACCTGGCCTACAGCGCCAGCAACCGCAGTGCCGCGATCCGCATCCCAACTTTCAGCTCCAATCCGAAGGCCAAACGGATCGAATATCGTCCGCCGGATCCTTCTTCTAATCCTTATCTGGCTTATTCCGCTTTACTGATGGCCGGTCTGGATGGCGTGATGAACAAGATCGATCCCGGCGAGCCGATGGATAAGAACATTTATGAACTGCCGCCGGAAGAATTGAAGAATATCCCGTGCGTTCCGGCCAATCTGGGGGATGCTCTGGATTGTCTGGAGGCTGATCATGAATTTCTGCTCAAGGGTGATGTGTTCTCCATGGATTTTCTGGAGACCTACGTTGCCATGAAACGCAAGGAAGAGGCGACACTCCGTCTGCGTCCGCATCCGATCGAGTACGAAATGTACTACGATGTGTAAAACCGGGAAACGCAGAACTCATCAATCGTGGAAATGGAGAAGGACAAGTTAAAGATCGCGCTGATCTCGCTGGGTTGTGCCAAGAATCTGGTGGATTCTGAGATCATTCTGGGCGCGCTTTTGCAGCATGACATGGTCTTGACGGCCGATCCGAATGACGCGGATGTGCTGCTGATCAATACCTGTTCTTTTATTCAGTCCGCGCAAGAGGAAAGCATTTCCGTCATTCTGGAAGCCGGGAAACGTCAGCGTGATGATGACAACGGAGCCCACTCGGAACATCCGGAGCAGGCGATCGTGGTAACCGGTTGTCTGCCTCAGCGTTTTCCTGATGATCTGCCGGGTCTGATGCCGGAGATCGACGCTTTCATGGGTGTGGATCAGCTGGAGGACGCACCGGAGATCATACGCGGAGCTGTCGAGCGCCGCCGGAAAGTGCTGGAGCTTTGCCGTCAATATCCCAATCCGCGCAAACGGCCTCCGCTGCCGCCGGCACGGATGCAGGTGACGCGCCGGCCTGTCTATATCCATACGGCTAAAACGGCCCGTCTGGAACTGACACCGAAACATTTTTCCTATTTGAAGATCGGGGAAGGCTGCAATCACGCCTGTTCCTTCTGCGCGATCCCGCAGATCCGCGGCAGTTACCGCAGCCGTATGCCGGAGGACATTCTGGCGGAGGC
>JAFZAR010000054.1 GCA_017557085.1 Verrucomicrobiota bacterium
GAATGTGGATATATCCAGCTTGAAAACAGCCAAAGGAGATTGGTCTAAATTAAAGAAAGTATGGAAAGATGGTGTATCATCAGAAACGGCTGTTGATATATATTTTACCGCGTGCGCGGTTCGCCGTCAGGTAATGTTCTTGAATCCGCTGCTGGATTTCGATGATTTTCTGTGTGTTACAAGAGGATCCTATCAAGGTTCGGTGCGTTCACAACCATCCACATCGGATGGCGCGGGCGGGCATTTCGCGTGTCAGTATTTTGGCTACACAACATTATCCGGCGGGGGACTTTATCGAATCAAAAACTGGAGAGGCATCCCTCAAGTCGAAAACATATTGGAACACTCTGTTGTTCAAAACGGACGTTTGGCTGGGAAGAAGTTAGATCATGGGGCATTTTGTTCACCGGATCTTTCTTATGACGGGAAAAAGATACTCTTTTCCTGGTCGGAAAACCGCAGTCATAAATTGAATGCTTTTACGATCGATCGAGTCTGGCACATATTTTGTGTGGATTCGGATGGGGAAAATCTTGTTCAGCTGACCGATGGCAATACCGATGATTTTGACGCCTGCTGGTTGCCCAATGGACGGATCGTTTTTGTTTCAGAGCGTCGCGGCGGTTATATCCGTTGTTTTGATCGTTATATCCAAGTTCCTAATTATACCATGTTTAGCATGGAAGAGGATGGAAGTGATATCGTTCCGATCAGTTATTTTGAAACTTCAGAATGGAATCCAAGTGTCAATCATGACGGTATGTTGGTTTATTCACGATGGGATTACACCGATCGTGAAAATTGCATTGGCGGACGTTTTTGGATATGCGGTCCCGATGGTACGAATCCCAGGGCTCCTCACGGGAATTATCCTGATCCCTATCACAGTTTTCCGGGAAATCAGGAAGAGTTTCTCCAAAAGTATGATGGGGAGATCCCTTATACGGGGATCGGCAGCCGTTGGGGGGCTCCTATCGTTGAGATGGGGATCCGTGCAATTCCGGGTTCACACCGGTATGTGATGACGGCTGCGCCGCATCATGGACAGTTGAACGGTTCTTTGGCCATTTTGGATTTACGGGTCAAGGATGATAATTATGTTTCTCAGGTGAAGCGTTTAACACCGGATGAGCTTTTCCCGGAGACGGAGTATCCCGCTCGTGGACATTATAAATACGGAACTCCCTGGCCATTGAGTGAGGATTTCTTCTTGTCTAACTGCTGGGAGGATATTATTCTGCTGGATCGTTTTGGTAATCAAGAGATTCTTTGTGGAATTCGGGAAATAAATCCACTTATAGATGAGCGTTTTCGTATGCTGGATCCGATCCCGATGGTTCCGCGTCCAACGCCGCCGATCGTGCCGACCCGGACTTATCAGGGAAAGCGGGCGGATATAAAAGATCGTCCTTTGGCAACGATTTCAGTCATGAATGTTTATGATACAGATATGCCTTTGCCTAAGGATGTAAAGATCAAGTATCTGCGAGTGATTCAGAATATTCTCAAAGAAAATCATGCGATGGGTGAACCGATGGTCGGATATGAACGGGAGAACACTCCTCGTATCCCTTTGGGAATCGTTCCGGTGGAAGAAGATGGAAGTGTTTACTTTGAGGCGCCTGTGGCCAAGGAACTTATTTATCAGTTGCTGGATGAGAACAAAACGGCTGTCCATTCTATGAGGTCTGTATCCTTTGTTTTTCCGGGTGAACAACTTTCATGTGTCGGATGTCATGAACCCAATGATCGGCCGCCGGTGGTGAAGGGTGTTCCTATGGCGATGAGAAAAGCTCCGGCTAAACTGCAGCCGGAAATGGATCCAATCGAGCCGATCAGTTATTACCGCCAAATCAAACCGATTTTCGAGCAAACTTGTCTGCCTTGTCACCGGGAAACCGGAAAAGGTTTGCAGGATATGAGTTATGAAGCTTTGAAAGAAGATACTTTCTGGTTCTCCGGCGGTATGTTTGGTACAACAGTAGGAGATTATCCCGGTATCCATGGCGGTTCGAGGACGATTCCCGGTAAGTTTGGCGCTCGTTCCTGTCGAATCGGGAAAACACTGTTAAGCGAGGCTCATCAGAAACGGGTTTCCGAGAAGGAACGCCAAATGATATTATTGTGGCTGGACTGCAATTCACTGCGCTTGGGATCTTTTATGCATGAGGATGAACAACTTAAAGGAGAATTAGTTTGGCCATCTCTGGATGTGGATCCCGCAAATGTGCAGGGAATTGATGGAACAGAACCGGTATTAAAAAAGAATTTTTGGCATGAGAATCAAAATAATTGATGTGTCAGGTGGATTTTATATTGCAACATTCTTGCCAAAATTCGGTCTAAATGGGTACAATGCAAAGACGTCTTGGGACGTTCTATAGTGATGAAGAAGTTTTTGATTTATGTCCCTGTAGCGGGATTGTTGGCTTTTAATTTATTTTACGGAGCGAATTTATACTGGTCTGCTCACGCGGAAGGTGAGAATCCTCGCGAATCCGCTTATAAGAGCATGGAACTTTTTACCCGTGTATTGGAGAAAGTCCGTTCTGACTATGTGGATGCGGATAAAGTTTCATACGATGATCTGGTTCAAGGGGCTTTGGAAGGAATGCTTTCTTCTTTGGATCCGCACAGCGAGTTCATGACACCGGAGAAATATGCGGAGCTGAAGAAAGATACGGAAGGTGCTTTTGGCGGAGTCGGTATCCAGGTGGGACTGCGTGACAATACGCTGACCGCGATCGCTCCTATGGAGGATACTCCGGCTTATAAAGCGGGTGTGATGCCGGGAGATAAGATCATCAAGATCAATGACCAACTGACTCAGAAGATGAGCTTGGATGACGCTGTGAAGCTTTTGCGCGGACAACCGGGAACTGATGTTACGATCACAGTATCTCGTCCTTCCAGCGGAGAGATCAAAGAGATCACTCTCACTCGTGCTATCATCAAAGTGGATACGGTCAAAGATATTGATGGTAAGCGTGCTTTTAATGTGGATACCAATAAGATTGGTTATGTGAAGCTGACTGGATTTGGTGAACAAACCTCAAAAGACCTGGCTGCAGCCATCAGTAATTTCAAGAAGCAGGACATCAAAGGATTGATCTTGGATCTGCGCAATAATCCGGGGGGACTGCTCTCACAAGCCGCCGGTGTGTGCGAAATGTTTTTGCCCAACGGCCAGCTCATTGTTTCTACGGAAGGTCGTGCCGGTACAGGGAATGAAATCAAGTATTTCTCAAGAGGTAAAGATCATCTCCCAGGAGTGATGATGGTGGTTCTGGTAAATGGCTCCAGTGCCAGTGCTTCTGAAATCGTTTCGGGATGTTTACAGGATTGTAAACGGGCGATCATTTTGGGCGATCAGACTTTCGGTAAAGGCTCTGTTCAGACGGTGATCCCGCTGCCGGATGATATGGCCCTTCGCTTGACAACAGCTAAATATTATACTCCAAGCCACAAAGTTATCCATGAGAAGGGTATTACTCCGGATATTCTGGTGCCAATGACCCCGGAGGAAGAAGAAGCTCTCTATCTGAAGAAATTGGAAGGGGCTGAGGATGTTATCAAAAATCTGAGCGAAGAAAAACTCTCTTTCGTTGAAAAAGTAGAGGATATCCAGCTGGATCGCGCCCGTGACTTGCTTCGCGGTATGATGATCCTTGAAAGCAAGAAGTAAAAGCCAGCAGCTTGTCTTGTTGACAATGACAAGTGGAACTAGACAATGAGATTGTTGGCTTTAGAGAGTTCTTGTGATGAAACGAGCGCGGCTGTCATTTCAGATGGCCAGATCCTTTCTAATGTTGTTTCATCGCAGATCGCTCTTCATGCTCAATATGACGGAGTCGTTCCGGAATTAGCGACACGGGAACATCTTAAAAACCTGCCCGTGGTGACACGTCAGGCATTAAAAGAGGCGAAAATCACTCCTTCGGATTTAGACGCGATTGCCGCGACAAGAGGTCCCGGTCTGCCGGGAGCTTTGTTGATAGGACTGAAAGCGGGACAGTCCATGGCTCGTGCACTGAAGGTTCCGTTTTTGGGAGTGCATCATCATGAGGGACATCTTTATTCCGCATGGATATCACTAACTCCTGGTGAGGATTTTCCCTGCATGAACATAAAGGATTTTGAGCCATCTGTAGCTTTAGTGGTGAGCGGCGGACATACTCTTTTGGTCCATGTTCCGGAGCCGTTAAAACACCAAGTATTGGGTGGAACTTTAGATGACGCGGCCGGGGAATGTTTTGATAAGACTGCGAAGTTGTTAGGCTTACCATATCCCGGTGGTCCGGTGATGGATCGTCTGGCCGCAGGCGGTGATCCGAAGGCTTTTGATTTTCCCCGTCCTATGCTGCATGATCCGGGATTTGATTTCAGCTTCAGCGGTTTAAAAACTTCTGTTCGTTATTTTTTGAGAGATCACGCGGATATTGCGGAAAGCGAACAGGGATTGAAAGATATTTGTGCCAGTGTGCAAGCCGCGATCGTAGATGTTTTGGTGGGGAAAGCGATCCAAGCTGCGAAAAAACTGAAAGTTTCCTGTATTACTGCGGCGGGTGGAGTGACAGCAAATCGCCAATTAAGAGAGTCACTGGTCGAGGCCTGTCAACGTCGGAGGATCAAACTCAAAATGGCTTCCGGTGTCCTGTGTTCGGATAATGCGGGGATGATCGGCGCTTTGGCCTGGTTGAAGTTTACTCGTTTGGGATTACAGAAAAATATGGATTTGCTTTTGGATGAGGAACCCAAGCCCCATTGGGATATCCCTTGTTCCGTAAATTGTTAGATAGGTGAAGAATGTCTGCTTCTAAAAAAAGTGTTCTGATCATTGTTGAGAATTTGCCTGTACCGCTGGATCGCCGGGTATGGCAGGAATCCTGTGCTTTGCGTGACGCGGGATATGAGGTGGCTGTGATTTGTCCCCGGATGCGCGGCTATACAACTCCGGAAGAAACACTGGATGGCATCTACATCTATCGACATTGGATAGCAGGGGAAGCCGGTGGTTTTCTTGGCTTCTTTACAGAATATGCTTCCGCTCTCTGGGGTGAGTTTTGGCTGGCTTGGAAAGTCTGGCGCCGTCATCATTTCAAATTGATCCATATTTGCAATCCACCGGATCTGCTTTTTTTAGTGTCGCTGCCTTTCAAACTTTTGGGCGTTAAACTGATTTATGATGTCCATGATGTCTGGCCTGAATTTTTTGAAGCCAAGTTTGGTCATCGGGGACTTTTTTATTGGGCGGTAAGATGGGCTGAAAGAGCGACTTATTTTTTCGCCAATGGTGTCTTGGCTACGAATGAATCGGTCAAAGGTGTTGCTATTGAGCGCGGTAAAAAAGCAGAAGATTTCATTTTTGTTGTCCGAACCGCGCCGTCTATCCGAACAGAGGAAGTTCAGACGGATGAGAAGTTAAAGCGCGGCCGTAAATTTTTGGTAGGATATGTCGGAGTCATGGGCAACGCGGATGGTGTTCAATATCTCATGGAAGCGGCGGATCATATCGTTCATGAACTAAAACGGCAGGATGTACAGTTTCTGCTGATGGGAACCGGTCCGGAATATGATAACTTGCTGAAAGAGCGTGTCCGCAGAGGATTGCAGGAATATGTAGATATGCCGGGACGTGTTTCCAATGAATTCCTGTTTACCGCTTTACAGACGATGGATCTGGGGGCTTCTGCAGATCCCATCAATCCCTACAATAACCATTGCACCATGAACAAAGTGCTGGAGTATATGGCATTTGGAAAACCCCAGGTGATGTTTGACCTGAAGGAAGGAAGGGCATCCGCGCAGGAGGCATCCGATTATGTTTCGGAAAATTCCGGGAATGCCTTGGGAGATGCCATCATTGCGCTGCTAGATGCCCCTGAACGCAGAGCGCGGATGGGACAATATGGAAAGCACCGCTTTATCAGCGAATTGAATTGGGGGAAGTCTGTAGAAAACCTCAAGGCTGCTTACCAGAAAATCCTTGGCAACTGATAAGCTCATTTATAAGGAACAGACTTTTTAAAAAGTTTTATTCCTCTTTGAAAGAAGGAGTTAAGACGATCCGAAAACCAACATGTGAACTGGCGGTGTAATAGCCGTAGTAATCCCTATTGGCGGAACGACATCCCCATGGATAATCGGCCCAACTGCCGCCCCGGACATTATTGCTGCCGGCACCCAGATATCTCGGATCCGGGCCGGGATCATCTCTGTACCCCGCATAAGGATCCAGAACCCATTCTCCTACATTCCCATGCATATCATAAAGCCCCCAGGCGTTTGGCTTTTTCAAGCCTACAGGACGGGAACCGTAAATGTCTTTTAGATCACGTCCGCTGTTGTCCAAAGACCATCCCACTTCATCCAGTTCTGAGGAGACATTACTATTTTCTGCCGGAGTTTTGCTGTTGTTGAAGGCAGAAC
>JAFZAR010000055.1 GCA_017557085.1 Verrucomicrobiota bacterium
CGGAGATGCGATACTTATTCCCGATGATCGCGTTCCAGCGCAGAACGACCTCCATTGTCTCGAAATCAATTTCCTGACGCAGATCGATCTCTTCACTGGTACCGGATGTTCCGATGCTGAACCATGCGCAGTCCGCGTTCTCCTCCGGTTTCAGGCGATAGACACATTCCTCTGTTTCGGCTATGACCTGGCTCAGATCCTTGCCTGACAAATCACCCAGATTCGTCCAGCCTTTGACAATGTACTCTGAACCAACCACAGCATTCCAGCGCAGAACGATCTCGCCGGAGTCGCTGTCATAAGACGCAACCGTATGGATGCAGTCTGGTGTCACGCCACCCTCCGGTGTAACACGGATCAGCTCGTACTCACTGTCGAACGGTCTGGAATAAATCGGAAGCGTTACCTGATTGACCTGCGTCTGGAGTGCCGTCCAATCGGTATCCTCAGCGGACTTCTTGCCTTCGACGATATAGGTCGCACCCAACTTTGCCGTCCAGCTGATATTCAGAGTTTCCTCCAACGTGTTATAATTCACGTAAGTTGTGATGTTTTCGGCAGTCGGCCGATCCGGCTTCGTGACCAGCTTCACAGAGAAGAAAACATACTTCTCCATCAATTCCCGCGTCAACTGATAACGGGTGACCGTTTCCGTTGCCGTCACCTGATCAAAGGCTTCCCATTTGACCGGATTTTCAAAGGCGTTATAGGTACCCTGGATGGCATAGACTGCGTCGATCTCACTGGCCCAGACCAATGTCAGTAACCCGGTTTCAGGATCATATTCAAAGCCGGTATCAATCGGCTGATCTATGTCCGCGGAACCTTCTTCACTGGCCCAGATATCATAACTCACAGGACCAACAGAAGTATTCTCGACCACAACATACCAGTCGCCTGGTGTCAGCGGCACCGGTGAATCTTCCAGATTCAAAATAATCTGCGCGCCGAACGGTCCGACCCAGCTCAGCGGATAGATAGAGACTCTCGGCCCATTCGCCGGCGAAGCATCCAGCAGATAGACAGAAACCAGATCCGTCACATTCGTGATGGTAAAGATCAGTTCCGTCGGATTCTCGCTTGTCGTATAGCGGAAGTAGCTTTCCGAATACATCGGGGCGTTGTTGACGCGAACCGGATAATCATTCGCCAGATTGACGATGCTGGTTTCGTCCGGAGCCTCAAACTCTGAAGCCCGGATCTCATACGTGACACTCGTCATTTCCTCAACAGGCACATCCTGGTTCTCTTCGTTCATCGCCGTGAAGAACCAGTACCCCGGAGTCAACTCACCACTCCACGCGCTCAGGCGTGTATAGGCATTCGTCAGACCTTCAGAGGCCAGATACCAGTAGTAGTAATTTCTGGGATCAGGCAGTTTGCCGGGCATCGTGTAAAGTGCCACATTCCCATTGGTGCGGTTGAATACCTCAAACAAACTTCCGACCGCATTTTCGGATACGTCAAATCCATAATAGACCTTGTCATTGCCGTCCGGCAGCAAGCCGACCGTATTGGTTTCGGCAATGCCGTTCTTCAGCCAAATGATAGAACTCGGATCCGCAGAGAATTCCGTCGCACGGATTCTGTAAGTCACCGCCACACTGTTCGTATTCTCCACCGCGTAATACCATCCGCCAAAACGCAGCGGATACGGCTCGGTCGTTGTCGTCAGCCACCAGTCTAAACCAGCCTCTGAATCAATATTCAGGAATTCATAGAACCGGCTGGCCGGACCAGGCAGAGGCAGACCAAACTTGTTGTAGAGATTCAAGTTGCCGCCGTCTATCTGATCCAGTTCTGTCCAAAGCGAGATCGCGTTTGTGCTGACATAGTACAGATAGTAATGTGTTTCACCCGGCTCCAGAGTCTTCGAGACCGGACGTCCGCTAGAGAGTTCTTCCGGTGTCGGGATCTCGTCCGTATATTCTGTCACAACGATCTTATAACTGACCGGATCAAAGTTTTCCGTTGAACTGTAAGCTCCGTTATACACACCGATGAACCAATCGCCTGCGGTCAAAGCCACCGGCATCGAATTGGTATAGATCATCACCTGTGTATAGCCTAAGGTTCCTGTCGCGCCTCTGTAATCATGATTCTGTTCTGTCGGCAGAGGCAGTCCGTGTCCGATCACCATCGTTACGTTCGTGCTCGCATCATAGACCATGAACGACGCGGCGATCGCTTCCTCGGAAATTCTGAAGTGATAGTAATCCACACTGCTGGAACCACCGCCTCTTTCAGGATCAACAATGTAAGGAACACTATTTGTCAAAGAGATCACACCCTCAGGGATGCCTCCGTCATGCTTGCCGAAGTCCACCTGCAGATTATAAGTAGTCGTGTTCGTCGTCCACGGTTGGTTTCTCAAGGCCAGGTAATAGCGGCCGCCAGGGATCAGAGGAGCCTGTGACGAGATATTAGTCGTGATGACATAATTGGTCGTCTCCTGCGGCGTATTGTACAGCCACAGATAATCATCCAGACCACGATCGAATTTCGGGATACCACTCCAGCGTCCGGCCATCAGCATATCCGCGCTGCCGCTCAGGATATTCGTCGCGCTCGCTGCCCATTCCGGAACAAATACACGGAAGTAGGTGATCATGCTTTCAAGCGTCTCTTCGTCATCCTTCAGTCTGCCGGAATAGCTGTAGTTATTTTCCTCTGTCAGATCAATGACCTTCACATTGGTAGCCGTATAGCCCAGATCCAGTGTCCAGCTCAGCAGCGCAGGAACCGGGTTTGTCGCACCGACACGCGTATCCTGAACAAGGAGCGTCCAGTCACCTTTCGCGTTCTCACCTTTCAGATTATTGAGAGAAACTTCCGGCTCATAAGCAAATCCCTGTGTTGTCACAGCAAGATCATCAAATGCCACGGCACCGCTGGTCACGTTGATCAGCACTTCATAAACCGTGTTGGTTTCGGTCACATTGCCGTCTTCATCATACTCTAAGGGCAGAGTTTGGAACCGGCCTTTACCGACTTGCCATTCCTCTGTGACATCGGGCAGAGGTGCCTCAAACAAATTCGTTGTACCGCCCAGCTGACGCAGTGTCACCTTGGCGCGAACCGGAACAGAGATCGGCGGATGTGCCATTCCGGCCTTGCCGCTGGAACCGGCCTCGGCGATCTCCAGGATTTCCTCTTCGTCCAAAGCGCGTGAATACCATGAGAATTCATCCATGCTGCCTGTAAATGTTCCGGGATAATACACACCGGTTGTACCGATGCTGTAGCCCAGTTCATTTCCATAACCCAGGTTGAAGTCAAAGGTAGTATTCGGCGTAATATAACCGTGATTCCAGGTCTCTTCCTTCATCAGCTTGCCATTGGAATAAACGCGCAGAACGTCGCCCTTCGGATCCGCCTGGAACGAAATAGCCAGATGGACCCAGTTCGTAAAGGTTTGCAGATATTCATCCGCGGTGGGTGTGGTGTTCGCGTTGGCCAGATTGACCATTGTGCTGACGATCTGTCCATCCGACGCTTCACCCAGTTCCAGCATCATCGTGCCATGCGGCAGCCATCTCTGGTAGCCGTTTGTCCAGATCGTGCCTTTCATCCAGGCGGACATACCACGCACACGCTCCACGTCCACATAGACCTCTTCCTTTTCCTCTCCGTCTGTTACAACGATATTGGTCCAGTAATTCGTAACCAGCTGTGTGAATTCAAACAAAGGCATGGTCGGACCGCCGGCACGGTTCGCGTAATTCTGCACAATACCCTGATTCATCTTGAACCAGCCTTCAACTGTGAAGTTGGTACTGATCGTACTCAGAATGTTGGTTGATTTGGCCGTCAGACATGCGTTCGTCATACCAAACGCGATACCTTCCAGACCATTCGTGTCAAACTGCGGCCAGCTGTATCCGCTGGCGGGTTCCAGAGGCAGATTCCATTCCGTATCCAGATAGTCATTATTGGCTCTCCACCAGGTGACCATTCCTTCCAGCGGACGAGGACGCTTGAACGGAATACGCAGGATATAATTCGTATCCGGGATCAGATTGGATAATGTCGTTTGCAGGACTGTTCTGTTGGCAATGATAAAATTCGTTCCCTGATAGGCTTCACTGACATCATCCCAGACCCAAGTTCTGAAATTCGTTTGGGTCACCAGATTGGTCTGCATCACCTCCAGATCTTCATCCCAGACAATGTTGGTATTGGTAGAACCGCTCAACATCCATTGCAAATCTCCGGAGTTCAAAATATTATTCGTTCTGTTATAAACTGCCGGCTTGGTATCCTCGAAAGTGGATTGATAAACGACCGTCCCCTTGCCATTGTGCGTGTAAGGCGGCAGCTCGAACTTGATCGGCAACAGCGTATAGTTCGTATCACTGCTGAAGAACGCGTAATTCAAGACCGTATTGGTCGTTCCCGAACCATAAACTGAATTATTCTTCTCATTGGGGATCAGATCCACTTCTTTAGGATTCGCGTTTGTAGCACCCCAGCCGCGGTTTTCCGACAGCAGCACCGATGTTCCCGCAGGACTCACCAGAGAAATAGACAAGTCCGAGATTCTGGGATGATCAATACGAACACCCACATTCACATTCTTGATCTCACGATCGTCATTCACCGTGATGACAGAATCACGGATCACTTCGACCTTGTTAGTCTTGTCGCCGTCTTCACCGGGTTCCACAACATCAGCCTTCACCACTTCATAAACTGAGTAAGCGTCATCTACCAAAGTCAGCGGAGTATTCTTGGAAGGTGTTCCCTGATCATCACCAAGCGTGAATCCATGGACATACTCGATATTCAAGCTGTAATTAACATCCACCGCATTGGGATTATAAATTCCCAGCCAATAGCGTCCGGTTTCCAGAGCGGGAATATCTTCACGAGTGATGGTGATGGTGCGTCCCGGCGGATTCACTGTTTCTTTGTAATCATAAAACCTGTGAGTCGGCCGTGTATCTTTCTGGATATAGGCTTCCAAAGGAAACTCCGGATCGATATCCGAGATTGTGATATTCACCGCGATTACATCATCCGCCACATCAAAGGAGTGATACATGAAAGAATACGGATTCACCGTGAACCAGGCATTGTCGTAGCGCGGGACGATATACAAACTCGACCCCACACGGTTGGTATGGTTCAGGGCATTGTCCACCAGTGTCAGCAGCCATAATCCGCTGCCGTCATACCCTTCAAAGTCCATCAGACTGCCGGGGCCGTCCGATGTGCGGACATTCTTTCCGACCAAACCGTTATCATTATAAGCAATGACAACTTCATTCGTTTCGATCGGATTCAGTGTATCCTCAAAGAATGAGTGATTGTGCAGCACCACGATATTATCATTGATACTGTCGGATGCGTGACTCAGGGCAACAAACAGATCGCCCGGATTCTGTGCCAGATAAGTATTGGTGACAAAAATCGACCTGACCGTGATAGGATCCGTCGCGATCGCAAACAAATACTCTCCGCCGGGTTCATCTGCGGAACCGTCCGGCACCCAAACAGAACCCGGATTGAAACGGACTAAACGATTGCCGTTGTCGTTCTCGTCAAACGGATCTTGACTGGAAATACCCACAAAACCATATTCAGCGGCTTTTTGATCTTCCGCCTTGATGCCGATATAGAAAACCTGATTCTCTAATGCGTTCGTGATATAGAACAGCTCACTACCGCCTTGTTTACGGCTGGCCCAGCCATTTTCAACAGCTTCCGCGATCACATCCGCGTCGATATTGGTCAGCGCGGAATTTGTGGAAACATACATATCCAGATCTGCGTTGTTCAAGCGGCTCGGTGAGGCCATGTTCGGGGGCAGGAATGTCGCGAATGCCACATTCGGACCGCCCACGCTCACTCTTTCCACTGGTTTCGGTTCATCCCCTTCTTCCTCTCCTTCACCCGTGCTGGATGAAGAATTTGTGGAAGGAGTATTTATGCTCTTCCACCAGACATTGGTGAAGACATAGAA
>JAFZAR010000056.1 GCA_017557085.1 Verrucomicrobiota bacterium
CCAATGTCCATTTATTCATAACAAACATTTAATAGTTAAGTTTTATTCATGTGAGCCGGCAGATGTTTTTACAACATACTACCCGGCTCTGCCAAATAGCAAAGCCATTGTAGTGCCGATATGAAAAGAAGGCAAGATTTTTTTTAACAATTTAACATTTTGAAAATCAATATGTTATAAAAAACTACAAAAATTTTTTTAAAATGTAACTGTTTGAAAATGAGGGAAAAAACAATTTTTGAACTTTACCGGCTGACTACCAGGTCTCTCTCAGGACGGTATCTCCCACTTGGGGTTCACCTTCGACAATGATGGCAATGGTGGAGCCGTTCATAACAGGGCCGGTGACCTTGACCATGCCGATGCGCTGTCCGTCACGATAGACGGCCAGCCGGGTTTCCAGCGGCGGCATCGGTTCGTAAGAATAATCCAGAACGATGAATCTCAGGTTGTCATTGACCAGGCGGATCTTGGTTTCAAAAGAGGTCATCAGGCGCACCGAACCGTTCAGGTCGTTGATGGCGGTCAATTCCTCTTCACTGAAAAGGGGGAGGTTCTCCTGGGTGTTGGTGTCGGCCATGTCGGGAATGGCGGAGAGATTGTGCTTTTTATTCACACGGGAGGTAAATTCATAGAACTCCTGCATCCGTGTCTTGGTAGAGGCTTCCGCGACAGGCATATTCGTGCGAACGACAAAGGAGACGTTTTTATTATCCGTGCCGGTCAGTCCCGATATTGTTTCGGGTTCATCCGTCTTTTTTTTGCGTTTTTGCTTTTTGCGGTCGGTCTGGACTTCTTCTTCCCGTTCTTTTTCTTTTTGAGCGGCGTTTTCGGCCAGAGCCGTTTCATTCAGGACGGGGACACCATCTTCACCCCAAATAATGAGCGGCTCAGTGTTTTGTGGAATATTCGAGGGTGGAATGGCTTCTTCGCCATCGGTTTCCGACTGTGTCTGAGAGGTCTTGATCGAAGAAGGAGGGGGATCTTTGGGGACAGAACCGCATCCGCTCTGAGACAGATCGAATGTCAGAGCTAAGATCAAGGGCAGTGCCCACGCGGTTATCCAGGAGTATTTCATCACCGAACTGCCTTTCGATTTTACGCGGAACGGGTTAAAAATCAAGCCGGAAGCGATTTGAATGCGCTTGACTTGGCGCGCAGTCATGGGGTAGAGTGTGAAGCGTTGTGAGTAAACTTCTTGCAGTTCTAGTTTGTTTCGCGTCGCTGGTCTTTCAGACTGCGGCGGAAGTCCGTCTTTCTGACGCGGTGGCAGTCGTTGTTCATACTAATGTGATCACGGCTCGTGATATTGATGAGCGTATGCTGCCTTCTATGGAAATGCTGTACTCGCAGTACGCTAATAAGCCGGAGGAGCTGAACAAGCGCGTCAAGGAGCTGTACCGCGAGACGATAAACTCTCTGGTGGAGCAGGAGCTTATCTTGCAGGAATTTAAAGACTCCAAGCTGCTGCTGCCGGAGAATTATGTAGAACACGAGGTCAAACGCCGCATCCGCGAGCGTTACGGGGACCGCCTGACGATGGTCAGAACGCTCAAATCCCAGTCTTTGACTTATGACGATTATTATAATCGCGTTCGAGATGAAGTGATCCTGCAGGCTATGACGGGCAAGTATGTCAATTCTGCTACGATCGTTTCACCGCAGATGATCGTGAATTATTACAATGAGCATCAGGATTCTTTCAAGGTGGAAGATCAGGCCCGTATCCGCACAATCCTGCTGCTGAAGGATAAAGAGCATCCGGAGGCGACTCGCGAGCTGGGGCGGGAAATTTTGAAACAGATCCGGGATGGAGCCGCTTTTGACGAGATGGTATCGGTCTATTCAGAAGATCAGGCTATCAAAGGCCAAAAGGATGCTCACTTGGAATGGCGCGACCGCATGGATATGCAGAAGGAATTGGCTGATAAAACTTTTTCGATGAAACCGGGTGAAGTCAGCGATCTGGTGGAGACAGATACCGCCATCTGGATCATTAAGCTGGAGGATCTGCGCCCGGCACATATCCGCGATATCGAGGAAGTCCGCGACGCGATCGAATCCGAAATCAAAACCCAGATGCGGGCCAAACTGAAAAAAGAATGGATCGAGCGCCTGAAAAAGAAGTACTTAGTCCATTATTACTAAAAACGGCAATCATTTAGAATGGGTATGAAAGAGAGGAGCGCGTTCCGGGTAGGAGGTTCTCCTCTCTTTGTTTTAGGACAGGAGCGGCCGCCGGTCGCGCATCTGTATATCCATGTGCCGTTTTGTGTGAGGAAGTGCGTGTACTGCGCGTTTGCCAGCCGACCGATCACGCCCGAAGCTGAGAATATCTATCTGGATGCTCTGGAAAAGGAACTCCGCACGGTCAAATCCAGACTGCTGCCTCGCACGATTTTTATTGGCGGCGGGACACCTTCCTGTCTCAGCATGGCCGGACTGGAACGGCTGATGCGGCTGGTGTGGAAGCTGGATCTTTCACAGTTGGAGGAGTTTTCTGTGGAAATGAACCCCGCGACGGTGGATCAGAGCAAAGCCCGTATCTTTAAGACAGGCGGAGTCAGCCGGGTCTCACTGGGAGCACAGTCGTTCAACGATGACATTCTCAGACAGTTAGGTCGTATCCATACCGCGGCGCAGGTGACAGAGACTTATGATCTGCTGCGTTCGGAGGGATTTGAGCATATCAGTCTGGATATTATTTTTGCCGTGCCGGGACAGACTCTGGACGATTTGAACACGACACTGGAGTCGCTGATTGCCTTGCGGAGTGAGCATCTTTCCTGCTACGAGATGACTTACGAAGAGGGAACACCCCTGACCGCGTGGGCGCGCCAAACCGGAGTCCGGCCGGATGAAGCGCTCAGTTGCCGGATGTATGACACGCTTTTGGAGAGGTTGGAGCGGGAAGAATTGGCCCGGTATGAGATATCCAATTTTGCCCGGCCGGGACGCGAGTGTACGCACAATATAGCA
>JAFZAR010000057.1 GCA_017557085.1 Verrucomicrobiota bacterium
AGGCTTGAACTGGTGACCTCATCCTTATCAAGGATGTGCTCTACCGACTGAGCTATGTGGGCTCTATCAAACGACATACTATAGACTCAGAGAACCAAGGACAACGACAGAAGCAACATCACTCATCCGAGTTATAACACCGGATGGCCTTGTCACAAGCTCCATCAGCGTGTTCTGAGCGAAAAAACCGACAGTGTCGAGACCTTCTCGGCACTATCCTCTCTCGCTATGTCCCTGAGCACACTCGCGTGTCAGTCCCCACAGAATAATTCAGCAGGCGTTTTGAGTCAATGCTATTCTTAAAATTTTTTTTATTTTCTGAGTTTTTCTTTTTTTTACCCTCTTTTTCGGGCCGGTTGTAAGAATTTTTTTCTTTTTTTTATAAAACTTTACATATTTAGGTTGATTTCACGCGCTCAAAATCGTACTATCCCTCTTGTCATTATGAGACGTATTTTTAATAACTGGGGAATTTCGGTGGCGGTCGTCGCTGCCGCAGTGGCTATTCCCGCTCTGTTCTGCTACACCGCTAGTACGCAGGCCGACGGCGAAGAAGCAGCCAAACACGAATTGATCTATCCCTCTGTAAGGGATGGCAATATTAAGGATCAACCCCTCGTTATCGTTGGGGTGATAGACAGAAAAGCTCCGGCGCCAGCCATCACTCTGGACGGTAAGGAAGTCAAAAATTTGACTGTGGATATCGCTCAGTTTGATGACAGCTGGAAGGACTATGAAACCCACTTCTACGGTTTCAAAGAAGGTAAATCCATCAAAGATCTTCAGGATAAAAACGTTTTTATCGCGAAGATTCCGATGCTTCCTGCCGGCGACAGAGTCCTGACCATTGACGGAGTGGACTATAAGTTCAAGAAAGTCTCCTCCAAGGACAAGACGGTGACCGAAGCCTACAGCCACCACAGCCCCTTCAAAGTCAAGGGCACCACTCTTCAATTCAAATGCGAAGAATGCCACAAGGTGACTGAACAGGACGGCAAGAAGATCTTTGGCTTTGCCGGTACGGAAAACTGCAAGCACTGCCACAAGGATCTCTCTAATCACAAGCATGATATGGAAGCTCTCAAAGAGTGCAACAAGTGCCATGATCCTCATGCTTCCGTGATCAGCAAACGTCTGCTGGATACAAAAGAAAAACTCTGCGTCCAGTGCCATGAGGCACGCGAACCTAAAGCAGAGTAACTTCTGACGGTTTTAAAATTTTTCGATAAATCCCGGAGAGGTTCCTCACCGGGATTTATTTTTCCCCGCAATAAAAATGAGACGCAAACGCCGCAAACCTTTGACACAAAAACAGAAGCTGCTCTCCTTCATCGGATTGCTTCTGGTCATTGATGTGATCGTTTGCCTTATATGGTGGAACCGGGGAAATGAATCCCGTTTCGATCCACAGATCCTCAATGCCGCCCGTCAATATGACATAGATCCCGCTCTGGTCAAAGCCGTCATCTGGCAGGAAAGCCGTTTCAAACCCGACGCGGTCGGCACTGTGGGCGAGATCGGTCTGATGCAGATCCGTCCGCTCACCGCACAGGAATGGCGCACCGATAACAAGATCGCATCCTTCCCCGACAACCATTTATTCAATCCTCAAACTAATATCTTTATCGGTGCCTGGTACTTGAAAAAAATGCTGAAACGCTATTCCAACACCGATGATCCCCTGCCCTACGCCTTGTGCGATTACAATGCCGGCCGCCGCAAAGTCCTGGAATGGGCCTCCGGATCCGCCTCCACCAACAGCGCCGAATTCATGGACAGGATCACCTATCCCACTACTAAAAAATACGTGCAAAACGTAAAACAGAAATCAAAATACTATTCCCGCCGAAGCTGGAAACGCTCTTCTCTGCCGGGCGGTTCTGTTTTCTAAAAAATTTATTCATTATTTTTTTATAAATATAACTCATTCTTTTCAAGAGAGTTGTTTCTCATCCTTTCACACCTGAATAAAACAAAAAAATTTTTTTATTAGGTTTTATCCCGAAAAATCCGCTACAATAAAAGACGGTAAGGCATTTTCTAATGCCGTTGTTGAAAGTGAAACGCAGTAAGAACAATAATCGCAGCACAAACGGGAAACCAGGTAAAACCAAATACGACGCGGATCAGCAAGCCTTCAATCAAACCTATGGCGCTATGGCAGATATCCGCCGTGTAGTCGCGGACTCCAAAGAAGATATCGAACGCCGCACAGCCCTGCTCAGCATGATCGCCCTCAGTGATCATGCCCAGAAAACATGGCTCTACCTGGATGACTATTTCAAACAAATCAATCTGACCCACAAAGAATTCGCCAATGATGAATGGTGGATGAAGATCCAGTCGGCCACAGGCAATGAACGGCTCCAGGAACTGGCTCTCCAATTTCTCCGCAACGGTCGTCCTCTTCCTCCTGAACTGGAACAATATGCCGATTACGAACGGCTTGCCACGCTGGTCAAAGAAGAAAATGACGCCATGCTGGCAAAAGACATCGAGGAATGGATGTTCACGCCGGAACGGCCTCATCTGGACGCTCCTACGTCAAGTTTCTACATTCTTTTCGATCCTGTTTGCCAGGACACGGATGTCAATGAATACACTGTGAATGTCCGCTTTCAGGTCTGCCGTCCCCGGCTGGGCAACCGCAGCCGCAGTCTCGACAAATTAAGAGACATGCTCAGCCGCGCCGCTCATGAACGGGAGCTCTTCCCGGTGAATGACTGGCTGCTGCTGGAGTGGCTGCTGAACGAGCTGAAGGGCGAAAAAGACTCCGTCTCCCAAATCACGCTCAACGCGCGCGCTCTTCACTACTGGCTCATCGAATGGGGCACGAGCGGCCTCTTCAAATCCGCTTCCAACGGGCATCCCCTTTATTTTCATAACAAGATAGTTACTCTGGAAGCCTGTGTAAAAAAGGAGAAAAACACTCTGAAACTCCACCGCTATCTGGCGCTTCCGGACGGCACCGCCGTGGAGCTGCAAAACGCCAAACTTTTTGCGGGAGCTCCGCGTTTTGTACTGGTCAACGACGAGTTTTATCTGCTTTCCTGCTCCGCTCAATCGCAATCTCTGGGCCGTCACTTTCAAACGCCCTCACTTCCTTTAAAATACTTTTCTTCCCAATTCATCCAGAACCTGTGCAAGCACCGCTATAAAAGCGAGATTCCCTGGGAAGACATCTGCATGGTCCATCGCGCGAAACCCCGTTTCATCATGGAACTGCACGACAATACCATCCAGGTACGCCTTCGGGCTGTCAGCGAAAACAACGGCAGCATCTGGATCTGGAACGGCAAGGAATGGAGCCTTGATCTCAAGATAAACAAACAGCCTGCCAAAAACTCACGTCTGGAATATCTGGATGATCCCCGGCTGGACAAGGCTGTCAACTGGCTCAGGAATTTTGACTGGTTCACACCGGAACACGGTCTGTGGATCAGCGATGCTACGGAAGAATTTTTCAATCATCTGTCCCAGCACTGGAATGAACGTCCGGCGGAAGCGGAATACCTGGGCAACACCGGATTCCAGCACTTGTTCCTGAATCCCAAGCGCCTGCGTCCCACGCTGGTCGTCAGCGGCAGCGGCATAGACTGGCTGTCTGTTTCCACTGAATGGGAAATCGAGGGAATGAAACTGACCAAAGCCGATCTTCAGCAGCTGGCCACAGCCAGCAACCGCTTTGTCAAGCTCCCCGACTCCGGCTGGGTCGAACTGGATATTGATTCGGTTCATCGCGCTCAGGAAACGATGTCCACTCTGGGCATTGACGAGCTGACCCCGATCGCTCAAAAGGTGGACATGATGAACGCGGTACACTTGAACGAGGAAACACTTTCCACGCTTTCCGGCGAAGGTGTCGCCAAACTGCGCGAGCGTGTTGCCGCCTTTGACGGCATTCCCAAACAGACTCTGCCCGACAACATCCACGCACAGCTGCGCTCTTACCAGTACGATGGTTTCAATTTCCTCTGTTTTCTGACGGAAATGAATATCGGCGGTATCCTGGCTGATGACATGGGTTTGGGCAAAACGCTCCAGACTCTGGCCTGGATCCTTTGGCTGAAAAATACGCATCCCGGCCCCAGAAATTCTCACGCGCCTGTTCTGGTCGTTTGTCCCGCTTCAGTGCTGCACAACTGGGAACGGGAAGCCGTTCGTTTTACGCCGGATCTGTCCGTTCTGGTCGTGGAAAGCTGCGGCGAGGCCCGGCATCACTTGAAAAAGGAGATACCTCACTATGACCTGGTCATCATCAATTACAGTCTGTTGCGCAGAGAGTTGGAAAATCTGCTCTCCATCAAGTTCAACGCCATCGTTCTGGACGAGGCGCAATACATCAAGAATCCCACGGCCCAGGTCACTCAGGCGGTCAAGAAACTCCATTCCCGTTATCGTATCGCCCTCACCGGCACACCGTTGGAAAACCGTCTGCTCGATCTTTGGTCCATCACCGATTTTGTGCATCCCGGTTATCTGGGCAATCAGCATCACTTTTCCGAGACTTACACTCCGCGCGATGATTCACCGGAGGTGCAGTCCTTTGCGCGCAAGAAACTTTCCGCGCGTCTGCGTCCCATCCTGCTGCGCCGTCTGAAAACGGAGGTCGCCAAAGATCTGCCCGAACGTATTGACGAACGCCGCGACTGCGAGCTGACCGATGAACAGCGCAAACTTTATCTGGCAGAACTGCGCCGCTCACGCGATATTATTATGAAGTCTGTCCAGGAGAAAGGCTTGGCCAAATCCAA
>JAFZAR010000058.1 GCA_017557085.1 Verrucomicrobiota bacterium
CAGATGGTATTTGCCATCCTTCTCGGTAACGACCGGACCCGGCAGATACTTGGCCAGAGCCGCTTTGCATCCCACCGGACCGCTGCCCGGACCGCCGCCGCCGTGAGGTGTGCTGAAGGTCTTGTGCAGGTTCAGATGAACCACGTCATAGCCCATGTCGCCCGGACGGATGGTACCCATGATGGCGTTCAGATTGGCGCCGTCATAGTAGAGCAGGCCGCCCGCGTCATGAACGATCTGGGCGATCTTCGCGATATTCTTATCAAAAATGCCCACCGTGTTCGGGTTGGTCAGCATCAGCGCGGCAGTATCCGGCCCTACGGCATTCCGCAGAGCGTCCAGATCCACACAGCCGTCCGCCGCGGATGGGATATTGACCACCGTATAGCCGTTCATGGCCGCCGAAGCCGGGTTGGTCCCGTGAGCGGAATCCGGCACGATGATCTTATCGCGCCCGGTATCGCCGCGGTCCAGATGGTAAGCGCGAATCAACTGCAAGGCTGTATATTCGCCATGAGCTCCGGCCGCCGGCTGTAAAGTCACCTCGTCCATGCCGGTGATGGCCGCCAGTTTTCTGGAAAGCGTGTACATTGCCTTGAGAGCGCCCTGCACCGTGCATTCGCACTGCATCGGATGGATGCCCGTGAAGCCCGGCAGCGCCGCGACTTCCTCGTTCAGCTTGGGATTGTACTTCATGGTGCAGGAGCCGAGCGGATAGAATCCATCGTCCACACCATAAGCCCGCTTGGAAAGAGCGGTATAGTGACGCACGACCTCCACCTCGGAGACCTCCGGCAGATTCAGCGGAGTCTCGCGCAGCAGGGACGCGTCCAGATTATAAGCCGGAACATCACAAGCCGCCAGAGAGATGGCGCACTTGCCCGGAACAGATTTCTCAAAAATCGTCTTCATTATTTGACCTCCTTCAGTACGGCCAGCAGCTGATCCATATCCGCCTTGGTGTTCACTTCCGTGGAGCACCAGAGGATCTCATGCTCGCTCAGTTTCAAACCGGCCAGGATATTCTTCTCCGCGCATTTGCGGATGATCTCATCGGCCGGAGCGTCCGTCACCGTGACGAACTCATTAAAGAACTCCGCGCTGTATTTCAGCCGGAAGCCAGGTATCTTCACCATCTCCGCGGCCAGGTAATGCGCCTTGGACACGCACTGCGAGGCCACTTCCTTCATGCCGGTCTTGCCCGCCGTGGCCATGTAAATCGTGGCCGTGAGCGCACAGAGCGCCTGATTGGAGCAGATGGAAGAAGCCGCCTTCTCACGGCGGATGTGCTGTTCGCGCGCCTGGAGCGTGAGGACGTAAGCGTCGTTGCCGTTGGCATCAGCGGTCTTGCCCACGATGCGGCCTGTCAGCTTGCGCACCAGTTTTTCACGCGCTCCGACAAAGCCCAGATAAGGACCGCCAAAGGAGAGCGGCATTCCCAGAGGCTGACCTTCTCCCACGGCGATATCCGCGCCACAGGCAAAAGGTGTCTTCAGCATCGCGCAAGCAAAAGGTTCCACCTGCATGATGTAACCGGCACCGGCAGCCTTGACTGCTTCACCGATCGCCGCCGCGTCTTCGATCACGCCAAAGAAATTGGGCTGAGCCACTGCCACGGCAAAAACATCCGGGGTCAGTTTGGCTTTCAGATCACTGAGAGAAGTCCTGCCGTTTTCCAGGGCGACCTTCTCGATCTGGATGCCCTGCGGAATAAGATACGTTTTGACCACTTCCAGAGAACGGGGATGGATCGCTTCAGAAACCAGCACCTTGTTCTTCTTCTTTTCGGCCAGCATCAGGATGCCGTCAGCCAGCGCGGTGGAGCCGTCATACAGGGAAGCATTGGAAACCTGCATCCCCGTCAGCTCGGCGATCATCGTCTGGAACTCGAAAATGCCCTGCAGGATGCCCTGAGACATTTCCGCCTGATACGGTGTGTAGGCCGTGACGAATTCCTCGCGGGAAAGGAGGCTCTTCACCACCGGCGGAATGTAATGCTGATAAGCGCCCGCGCCCAGAAAAATACTGCCAAAGACCTTGTTTTCCGCCGCCAGATTCTCAAAATACCGGGCAACCTCCTGCTGGCTCTTGCCGGCCGGCAGATCCATGTCCTTCACAAAGAGGCTTTCCAATCCCTGGTAAAGCTGCTCCAGGCTCTTCACTCCCACCACGTCCAGCATCGCCTGGATCTCGGCCGAAGTGTGAGGTGTATAAGTTGACATACGTTTGAATGTAAAAATGTTAAATCAAAAATAAAAGCTGAGACTCGTCTTGGGATACGAGTCTCCGCGAACCATACGTCCGACCGGTTATTCCGCGGTCAGCTTCTTGTACTCTTCTTCGCTCAGCAGATCCTTGGGGGCTTCGCTGGGCTCGACCTTGATCATCCAGGCCGCGTAAGCGTCTTTGTTGACCAGTTCCGGGGCGCTTTGCAGCTCCTCGTTCACCTCAACGACCTTGCCGCTGACCGGACTGTAAAGCTCGGAAACAGCCTTGACCGATTCCACATTGCCGAAAGCCTTGCCGGCTTCCACTTCATCGCCCACTTCCGGCAGTTCCACGAACACGATGTCGCCCAGTTCATGCTGCGCAAAGTCGGAAATGCCCACCTTGCCGCATTCTTCGCAGTACCACTCGTGTGATTTCAAGTATTTGTATTTAGACATAAATCAGTTATCCGTTATTATTTATTTCTCTTGTAAAAAGGCAGAGGAACGATCTCCGCTTTCAGTTTTCTGTTGCGCACCTCGATCCATACGTTCGGGGCGTTAAAATCTTTTTCCACCCGGATCATCGCCACGGCGTGATTCAGGGTCGGGCTGTGTGTGCCGGAGGTCACATGACCGATCTCACGGCCGCTCTCGTCAAACACCTTGAAATGCTCACGGGCGATGCCGCGGTCCACCATTTTGATGCCCAGCCGTTTGAATTTGGGCGGATTGGCTTCCAGCGCTTTCTTACCGATGAAGTTTTCCTTGCCCATCTTGATGGCAAAGTCCAGACCCAGCTCATGACAGAGCGTCTGGTCATTCATCTCGTGACCATAAAGCGGCATAGCAGCCTCCATGCGCAGCGTATCACGCGCGCCCAGACCAGCCAGCAGCATCCCGTGCTTTTTGCCGTGTTCTACCACGATGTCGAACATTCTTTCCGCGAAAGCATTGGCGCAGTACAGCTCAAAACCGTCCTCGCCGGTATAGCCCGTGCGGGAAAGGATGATCGGCTCGCCTTCCAGCGTGGTCGTCTTGAAAGTGTAATTCTTGGCCGGAATATCCGCTTCGGCAATAAATTCCTTCACGATCTCGATCGCGGCCGGACCCTGCAGTGCCAGCTGTGCGGTCGCCTTGCTGGCGTTCTCAAACTTCGTATCCCCGATCAGACGTGCCTCGATCCAGTCAGCGTCTTTCTGCATATTGGCCGCGTTGACCACGATCAGATACTTCTCCGGGTTGAAGCGGTAGATCAGGATATCATCCACCACACCGCCCTGCTCATTCGGCAGCAGCGTGTAGCGCACACCGCCGTCTTTGAGCGTGGACATGTCATTGGTCACCAGATTCTGGATCGTCGCCAGAGCGTCCTTGCCGGAGAGGTAGATCTCACCCATGTGCGACACGTCAAAAAGACCGGCCTTCTGACGCACGGCATTATGTTCAGCAATGATGCCGCTTCCCTCAAACTGCACAGGCAGCTCATATCCGGTGAATTCCACCATCTTGCCGCCCGCAGCCACGATTTTGTTATAAAAAGGAGTTCTTAGTAACATAAGTTTTAAAAAATCAAATTATTTAGATATAAACTCACTCGGATAGAAATATCCTCGAATGCAATTTATATTCCTCACACAAACTTGTATGTGTGTTTTTTCTTGGATAAAGGCACCTGGATAAACAGGCTCACCTTCTATGTAAGCACCTCGTACAGAATCAAAAACTTGATATCCTTCTTTTTTATTCATATCAACCGCAGTATTGATCACCATACAGTCTAATGCTCTTTTGGTTTCATCATTTTTCGGCAATGGCCAATTTTTTTGTTTAAAACTAACTTCAATGATATTGAAAGCTTCCTTCAAAACATCCATTTGTTTCAAATCAGTTAGATTTAAACAATTTCCTAATTCAATGATTGCACCAAGAACAAAAGGATTTTTTATCCTGCCAGCAGTTTGCTTAGGATTCTTTTGACAAGATCGTGCCCACTCCATTGCACGATAAGGGGCATTCTCCCAAAAATAAATTCCCTCTCCCAGCCAATCATAATAATTACGGCTGAGCTTAAGTGTTTTTTCCCCAGTCAACACAGGAATCCCTACACTATCACGATCACAACCGTGATAGCCAAACACAAATTGAGGGAAAACACCAACAGACATTAAATTGGTCTCACTACGATATTGCCGTTTTTATCTCTAGAAACGCCAATCCTCTTCAAAAAACGGGAAACCAGCCTTTTGTCTTTTTTTAATCGTTCCGTAAAAGCATCAATCTCTTCCGGAGTGATCATCCCTGGTTTATATTTTTTTATTCTTTTGTTTGTTGTCGTCATATATAGAGTTGCTACAAAGACCCGCTCCTATTTTATTGTTTTTCTAGAAGATTTGTCAAACAACCATTCAGCCTCACGCTCTTATTTATAGATCACATGGATCGCCTGCTTGAGACTGTCTTCCACGGCCTCGAAAAATCCTTCGCTGACACTGGGATGCGGATAGATAGACCGCAGGATGTCGCCGCGTTTGGCCTTCATCGCTACCAAAGTGGTAAACCCGCCTATCATCTCAGGGGCTTCCGCAGCCACAAGCTCCACGCCCAGAAGTTGTTCAGTTCCCTTTTCAAAGATCACTTTTACATAACCGCGCTCTTCTCCGGCAATCAGCGATTTTCCGTTACCGCCCAGGTTGAATTTGCCCACTTCCAGCTCGCGTCCAGAGGCTTGAGCTTCTTCCTCACTCAGCCCGACACGTGCGACAGGAGGATTGGTATAAACACAGCTCGGCACACAGGTCAAATCGGTATGGCTCGGTTTCCCAGCCAGCTTGTCCACCACACTGATCGCCTTGGCGGTCGCATAGTGAGCCAGCTGGATACTGCCTCGTGCGCAATCTCCAACCGCATAAATATCAGGATTTTTCGTCTGACCGTCCGCATTGGTCAGGATGCCGCGGTCAAACTCCGCACCGCTGAGCTCCAGCCCTTCGATCTTACGGGGAGCGCGTCCCACGCAGACGATCACCAAATCGGCGGAAGCCGTGTTTTCCTTTTCTTTCTCGCTATAGACCACGCCTATACTCTGCTCCTGCTGAACCAGTTTCTTCACACTGGCACCGGCAGTGACTTTCACGCCGCCGCGTCTCAGTGCCAGTCCGATATACTTGCTCACATCAGGAGAAAATGGAGATAATATCCGAGGAAGTCCTTCCAAAATAGTCACCTGACTGCCGATCTCACTGAAGAACGTAGCCAGTTCCACACCGATCACACCACCACCGATGACCACCACTTTTTCATGTTTGTCAAAGCGGTGAGCCAGAACGTCATCCGAGGTCTTGGCCAGTTCGATTCCCTCAATGGAACGGGGCACCACCGGAGCCGCGCCCAGTGCCAGCAATATCTTTTTTCCTTGAAGTATCTCACCGGTAGAAAGTTTCAATGTTTTTTCGCCGGTGAAAGCCGCTGTTGCGTTGTAATAGGCGATCTTGTTGGACTGAACCAGCATCCCGATGCCTTTATTCAGTTTGTCCACCAGTTGATCTTTGCGTCCAACCACTTCATCCAAAAAGAATTGGACATCACCCTTCACGCCAAAAGCCCTGGAACGCACCCGCGCGAACAATCGCGAGGATTCCAAAAGCGCCTTGGTCGGGATGCACCCGCGGTTCAGACAGGCACCACCCAGTTTATCCGCTTCCACTAAAGCGACATCCATTCCATGACGTGCCGCGCGGATAGCCGCCGCGTATCCGGCTGGGCCACCGCCCACGATAATCAATTCTTTTTGAATCACTTCCATATTGAAAAACCTGTTTTGGGAGCGGCATCCGTCCGACACCGCCGTTTCCTTCCCGATTCTAAACGGAAACCGTCCCGGCTGACAGCAGGAAAGCGTTTTTGATGAAAATTCTCAGTCGGTCAGC
>JAFZAR010000059.1 GCA_017557085.1 Verrucomicrobiota bacterium
ATCCTGATCATCCTGTGCCAAGAACAATCTCTGCCGGATCTGGATGTCGAAGCCGCAGCCAAAGAAAAGAAGCGGAATACGTCAAGATGATGGGCAAAGTGCGTCTTATCGAACCGATCGCCTCCATCGCCCGTGAAAACCGCGGCAAGCTCCCCATGGCCATTGCTACCGGAGGCCGCCGCTCCATCATGGAAACCATCCTGCCCCAGCTGGGCATCCAGGACTGGTTCCAAGCCGTCGTGACCAGCCAGGATGTAACACGCCAGAAACCAGCTCCCGATATCTTTCTGGAAGCCGCCCGCCGTCTGGGCGTGGATCCGCAGCACTGCCGGGGATACGAGGATACCGACCTGGGACTGGAAGGCATCCGCGCCGCCGGTATGGAAGCTGTGGATGTGAGACAGATCATCCCACCGTCCTGCCTGATCAGCTCATTATAAACCTATTTTCGATCTGATATTTCTGTCGAAAATGTCTTGTCATCCGTCTTATGAATGACTAGGATGGAACGGGATTGGTTCATACAATGAAACTGAAAGTTTTTCTTTTCACGCAGTTCCTGGCCGCGGCACAAGCCGTTATGGCGCAAGTCAGTGTCAATGTGACACTGGATCAGGATATCTATCTTTCCGGCGAATCGGTCATCGCAACTGTCGAGATCACCAATCTTACGGGGCAGTCCCTGAAACTGGGCACTCAGCCTAACTGGCTGGAATTCCATATCGAGTCCAAATCCGAGACCAAACCATACGTCAACCGACTGGGCGAGATGGATATGAGCGGAGAATTCAATCTGGGTGCCTCCATGAGCGCCAAACGCAGCATTGATATCCTGCCCTACTTTGAGATCCTGAAGTCCGGACTATACAACCTCTCGGCCATCATCCACATAGACGGATGGGAAGGCGATTTCAACAGCCCGGTCGTTTCGTTCAATGTCTTTAACGGCGTGGAGGTTCTGACCTTTGATGTCGGAGTGCCTCCCAAAGAAAACGAACCGCCTACCCTTATGCCGGAAATCCGCCGCTACGCCATCATCCGTGTAGCATACCTGAACAAAATGCGCCTGTACACACGCATCACCGACCAGAGCGGTCAGACCTATTTCAAGGTCATCCCGGTCTGCGGCACCGTGGCCTTCAGCGATCCCAAAGCCATCGTGGATACCAAGAGCAACCTGCACATTTTGAATCAGATCCATGCTAAAAGATTCATCTACTTTGTAATGGATACAGACGGAGTGATGCTGAAACGCGAATTCTACGATTACATCGGCTCCAAACCGGCTCTCTATAAACACGCGGACGGTTCCGTATCTGTGCGCAACGGCGTGCGCATCCGCACCAGCGCGGATTATCCCCCTTCTCCGGCTCCTGTTCAGCCGCCTTCCATCGTCACCAAGCCAGGCGACTCCATCACAAACGCGGTCCCCGATCTGAAAACAATGACCAAGGAAGAAAAGAAACGCTATAAAGAAGAACAGAAGCGGATCAAAGACGAAAAACGCCGTCTTGAAAAAGAAGAGAAAAAACGTAAGAAAGCTGAAGAAAAGATGTAATGATCAATAAATTTTGTAATATAGAGTCCATCAATTATTTATGAATAAATTACAAATTCATTGATCTTTATCATAACCAAGAAAAACAAAATTTTCTAAAATTCAGCTTGCAAATCAGCCCTACTCATGAGATGCTGTTTGCGGGATTCGTTCGTAATCTTATACAATCCCATATAATCCCGTAAAGACGCAAGGCCGGTTTGGAAGGGTTCTAAATATCGGTCATTTTTTGATTTATACGAATATGTACGCTGTTGTTGAAACTGGTGCGAAGCAATACAAGGTCACTGCTGGTGACACTTTGCAAGTGGAGCGTTTAGACGCTGAACAGGGTAAATCCGTTACCCTGGATAAAGTTCTTTTGGTGAATAATGATGGTCAAGTGACCGTAGGCACTCCCACTGTGAGCAATGCCAGTGTTGTTGCTGATGTGGTGAAACACATTCGTGGTGAAAAGGTTATTTCTTTCAAAATGAAGAAACGCAAAGGTCACCACAAAACGATCGGTCATCGTCAAGAACTGACCGTTCTCAAGATTAAAGAAATTAAAGCGTAAGGAGATTTTCTCATGGCACATAAAAAAGGTCAAGGTAGTAGCCGTAACGGTCGTGACAGTAATCCGCAGATGCGCGGTATCAAATGTTTTGGTGGTGAAGTAGTCAAAGCCGGCAGCATCATTGTGCGCCAGGTCGGTACCAGATTCCATCCGGGCAAAAACGTGGGCTTGGGTCGTGACTGGACGCTCTTCGCTCTCACCGAAGGCCGTGTGAGCTTTGACAAGCTCAACCGTCGTGTCAGCGTTCTTCCTCTGGAAGAAGCTGCTGCCGCGAAGTAAGGATTTTCCTAATATATTATTTGTTTGTTTTCATAAGCATACGGCGAGGTTTTTCTGCCTCGCCGTTTTTTCAACTTTAGCACACTCTTCATCAGATGTTTATTGATCAAGTCAAAGTTTACGCGCGTGCCGGTCATGGTGGCAAAGGATGTGTCGCCTTCCAGCGCGAAGCCTATCGTCCCAAAGGCGGCCCCAGCGGCGGCAACGGCGGACGCGGAGGCAGTGTTATCCTAGAAGCGGACCACGATATCAATAACCTGGTCAACCAGTACTATACCCCCCGGCTGATCGCCGAAAACGGTCAGGCCGGTATGGGTAAAGGCATGGACGGACTGGCCGGCAAAGACATCATCGTCAAAGTCCCCTGCGGCACTTTGGTTTGGCGTCTGCCCTCGCCGCCGGATCCCGCGGATCAGGAAATGAATGAAGAAGAGATCGCGGCACTGAAACCCACTCTCCGCCAGACTGGCAATGAAGTCGCCTGGGAATTCGACCTTTCCAAAAATGTCCCAGTTGTCCACACCAACATCAACGAGGCTGAAAAAGAATTCGTGTGCGACCTTCTGGAACACGGTCAGCAATTCGTCCTGTGCAAAGGCGGCCGTGGTGGGCTGGGTAATCGGAATTTTGCCACACCGACACGACAAACACCCCGCTTCGCTCAGCCGGGTGAAGAAGGCGATGAGGGATACTACCTTCTGGAACTCCGCATCGTGGCAGATGCTGCACTAGTGGGATTTCCTAATGCCGGCAAATCCACTTTGCTAACAGCTATTTCCAGAGCACGTCCCAAGATTGCGCCTTATCCTTTCACAACACTTCATCCCCAAATCGGCATCGTGGAAGATCCCGTGGATTACCACCGTATGACCGTCTGCGACGTTCCCGGACTGATCCCCGGTGCTCATGAAAATAAGGGACTGGGTCATGCTTTTCTGCGTCACATTCGCCGCTGTAAAGTTATTGTTCTGCTGCTTGATATGGCCGGAAGTGAAGGCCGTAAGCCCTGGGAAGACTATCGCCAGCTGCTTCAGGAACTGGAATACTACGACAAAGGATTATTGGATCGTCCCCGTCTGATCGTTGCTAATAAGATGGATGAACCCGGCGCAGAAGAACTTCTGAAACAATTCAAGCGTCACATCCGCAAGACTCCGCTCATACGTCTCAGTGCAGCGTTTG
>JAFZAR010000060.1 GCA_017557085.1 Verrucomicrobiota bacterium
ATCCGTCAGGAAGCCTATCTGAACGACAAGCCGGGCATCTGCATGGAAGTCGTCAAGAAGGGCGAGGCCAACGCCGTGGAAACCATCAAACGCATCCGCAAGCGTTTTGACGAGATCAACGAGAATCATCAGCTGCCGGGCGGAATGGAACTACACTGGCACAAAGACACGGGCGAATTCATTGAAACGGCTGTGGCGGATGCCTGGACCAGTGTCGGTCTGGGGATCCTGCTGACAGCGGCGCTGCTGTTCCTGTTCCTGCATGAAATCCGAGCGACGTTCATCGTTTCCATTACCATGCCGGTCTCGGTCATTGTCTCCTTCATGCTGATGAAGGCAATGGATTACACGATCGACCTTGTGACGCTGATGTCCATCGGCTCTTCTGTGGGTGTGCTGGTGGCGAACTCCATTGTCGTCATTGAAAACATTTACAAACAGCTTTCTCTGGGTCAAGACCGCAAGAGCGCCGCGGCCAAAGGCGCGGGCGGTGTCGTCAACGCCGTAGCAGCCAGCGCACTGACCAATGTAGTGGTATTCGTCCCGATGATGCTGATGACCTCCGTGGTCGGAATGATCCTGGCACCGTTCGCGGGCGTGATGGTGATCGCGACACTGATGTCGCTCTTTATCAGCTTTACCCTGACACCGATCCTGGCCAGTCTGCTGCTGACCGAAAAAACTCTGAACCGCAGTCCCCGGAATATCCGCATGTTCCGGCTGTGGGACAAAGGGTATGATAAACTTTGCGATCTGTTCAACCGTTCCATCCGCTACACCTCACGCGCACCGGGAAGCGTCCTGCTCATCATCGGCATCGTCTGCGGTCTGATCGCTTTTCTGATCGTTCCGCGGGTTTCCATGTCCTTCTTCCCGGATACGGACCGGAGCGAGTTTTCAGTCAATCTGGAATTCCCTTCCAACACCAATCTGGATCAGACACGCGTCCGTGCCATAGAAATCATGGAAGCGATCCGCAAGCTCTCTTTTGTCAAGGAAACGGGAATGACCATCGGCTATGTCAAAGCGCTGCCGGGACAGGTTTCGCAGGGTGTCCATCTGGCTCAGATCTCCGTTGTGGCGCATCCCAAAGGAACACGCCCCTCTCTGGAAGAGATCATGAACATGACTCGTAACGAGCTGAATAAATTCCATGACATGATCTACAGCATGACCGTTCCGGAAGCCACCGGCGACAGCTCTGTGGATATGGTCGCTTATATCAGCGGAACTGACATGAACGCGCTGGAACAGTACAACCGCCGCGGCATCGAAGCTCTGCAAAAGAGCGGCATGGCGACCGATGTGGATTCCAGCATCCGTGTCGGCAAACCGCAAATCACTTTCACGCCGCAGCGTCCCATCCTGCGCAATCTGGGCATTGACGCGGTCCCGCTTGGCTCCACCATCGTGGGCAGTTTTGAAGGGATCGAGGCCGGAACTTATAAAGTGGACAGCCGCTCTTTCAGCATCCGGGTGAAGCTGGACAATACCAATGGACTGGAAACGGTGAGGAAGCTCAATGCCGGTATGCTGAACGGCAAACCGATCAATATGGACGTTCTGACCGAACAGAAACGGGACAATGTCTCCGTCAGCCTGATCCGCCGCGACAAGGAACGCGCTACCTGGTTTTATGCCAATGCCAACAGCGGCTATGTGGTGGGCGACTTGTCCAGGGTGCTGGAAGAAAGTGTGAATCCGATCCTGCCGGCAGGCTATGAACTGAAATTCGCGGGTCTCTCGGAAATGATGAAAGAAGGCGCGGCCGATTTCGGCGAAGTGTTCCTGCTGGCCATCATCATGACTTATCTGGTGATCGCCGCCATCATGGAGTCCTGGAGCCGTCCGTTCCTGGTCCTCTTCACGATCCCGCTGGGATTCCTGGGGATGTTCACCGCCATCTGGCTGGCCGGATTTTCACTCTCCATGCTCGGCATGCTGGGCGGTGTGATGATGATCGGCATCGTGGTCAACAACGCCATTCTGCTGATGGATGAATGCGCTACGCTCATCAGGGAAGGCAAGTCCAAACATCAGGCCATGCTGGAGGCTTCCAGGAACAAGTTCCGTCCGATCGTGATGACCTCTATCGCTGCCGTGATCGGCATGATGCCGATGGCATTCGGAACAGGCATGGGAGCGGAACTGCGTTCCAGCTGCGGTGTGGCACTGGTGGGCGGTCTGGTCTTTTCCTCTATCCTGACGGTGTACCTGATCCCGGCTCTGTATTTCAAATTTGTGAAAGATAAGAAATAGAGATCACGGCAAAATAAATCTACCGGGTGATTTCCCAGACCCAGTCGCCCTGCGGCTCAGAAAGATGTTGTATGAGCCTGGTATCGCGTGTTCCGTCATCGTCTTTAAAATTCCAGCCGTTGCACCAAAGGATGTAACCTGTATCTGTCAAACGCATTCGCGGAGGTTTACAATCAAGCCAATCTCGCGGCAATTTCTCTTTGGGCAGCAGTTCACCTAATTCATCCAGTGAATCGGGATATTTTTCGTTCTCCAAATAAAAACGCTCCAATGCGCAGGAAATCTGTGCCATATTGA
>JAFZAR010000061.1 GCA_017557085.1 Verrucomicrobiota bacterium
GATATGCACGGGAATGTGTGTGAATGGTGTCTGGATTGGTTTGATGATTATCCGACAGGAGCAACGGTGACCGATCCCGCGGGCCCGGATACAGGCACGGAACGTGTCCATCGTGGAGGTAGCTGGTACTACGACGCGAACGCCTGCCGGTCAGCGTTCCGACACTGCATGGAACCCGAAGATAAAGACAGCACTATTGGTTTCCGTGTGGTGCTGTCACCTGTTCATCAGAATGACGATACACCTCCTGGTCCCGATGATCCTCCTGTGGACCCTCCTGTTGATCCCCCTGCTGTTGACGTGACACCGGGTAAAAATGCTACCATTCCGCTTTCGGATACGGTCAATCTGGAAATGATCTGGGTCAAACCGGGTACGTTCACCATGGGCAGTCCCACAGATGAACTGGGCAGATGGAATAATGAAACTCAGCATCAGGTGACCTTGACACAGGGCTATTGGCTGGGTAAGTATGAAGTCACAAAATCCCAGTATAAGGTCATTATGGACAGCTGGCACGCGCCATCGGATCTGCCGGTGACATCTGTAGACTGGTATGACGCGAAGAGCTTCTGTGCCTATTTAACGAACATTGAGAGAGAAGCCGGCAGACTGCCGGAAGGTTATGTATATACACTGCCTACAGAAGCGCAGTGGGAATATGCCTGTCGTGCCGGAACGACAACGGCTTTGAACAGTGGAAAGAATCTGTCCGATAAAGAGCAATGTCCCGAAATGGACGAAGTGGGCTGGTATCAATATAACAGCGACAAAACAACTCAAACGGTGGGACAGAAGAAACCGAATGCTTGGGGATTTTATGACATGCACGGCAATGTCTATGAATGGTGTTTGGATATATATTCTAATTATCCGACCGAGCCTGTGACGGATCCCACGGGACCGAGCGGCGGGATGCTGTACAATATCATTCGCGGCGGCAGCTGGGGTGATGCTGCGTCCGACTGTCGTTCCGCGTACCGGAACGCCATCGCGCCTGGAGAGTATTACTCCAACGTGGGCTTCCGTGTGGCGTTGGTCCCAGTGAAATGAGCAATATGAAAAAATTATTCTATAAAAATATGAATACAAGTAAATTAGTGACGGGGTTCATGAGCTTAGCTTTGTTGGCTGCGATGGCTCAGGCAGATGGATCAGCCAATAAGAACTTTACAATCCCCATATCGAATACTATCAATCTGGATATGATTTGGATTGAACCGGGTACCTTCATGATGGGCAGTCCGGAAGACGAGATAGGCAGAATGGACTGGGGTGAAGACCTGCATGAGGTGACACTGCCCAGTGGCTTCTGGATGGGCAAGTATGAAGTGACTCAGGCTCAGTATATGGCCATCATGGGGGATAATCCTTCTAATATAATTGAAAAGGATGGAAGACATTACGGGATAGGTAGTAATTATCCGGTGTATTACATGACATGGAAAGAAGCGACCAACTTCTGTGCCAAACTGACGGAGATCGAACGCGCGGCAGGCCGTCTGCCGAAAGGTTATGAATATACCCTGCCAACGTCAGAACAATGGGAATACGCCTGCCGGGCGGGAACGACCACGGCATTCAACAATGGAACAAATATCGCAAAAAAGAGTGAGAGCGAGTATGAAACTTGTCCCAATTTAGAGCCGTTGGCCTGGTATATGAGCAACAGCGATCGTCAAACTCATCCTGTGGGACAGAAGCAGCCGAATGCCTGGGGTCTTTATGACATGCACGGGAATGTGGATGAAGCATGTATAGACGAGTTGTATTCAGGGGTTTACATTTGCCGCGGCGGCTGGTTTGGTATGGGTGCGATGTACGCCCGTTCAGCGTATCGATTGGGCACGGACACCAATGAACGCAGTGTTGGTACAGGTTTTCGTCTGGCTTTGGTGAACAATCAGCCCGTGGAACCTCCGAAAATAGAATATACCATTTCAAAGGATGAACTTACATTGACCTTTACGGGTGTCCTCTATGA
>JAFZAR010000062.1 GCA_017557085.1 Verrucomicrobiota bacterium
CAGTTTGGAAGTGTTGAAGTTGCTTTATTTAACACCCGCATCCTTAAAGGGAATAGAAAGGTTTTCTCATTTAAAAGCACTCTCATTGTATCGAGCTCATAAATTGGAGTCTCTGGATGATCTGCTTTCTCTGGCAGATGTATTGGAAGAGTTTGAGTTAAATGGAAAAACAAAGATTTTTGATTATCAGGCGTTAGGAAAATTACGGGTGATCAAGCGGGTTTTTTTAAACAATGTCGGAGACATCAAAGATTTATCTTTTTTGGAAACAATGCCCAGTTTAAATCATTTTGTCTTTAGTCGTTCCAATGTAGTAGATGGAGACCTGAGCTATTGTAAAAAAGTAAATGGATGGGTTGCCTTTACAAACAAAAAACATTACTCGATGACATTTGAAGAATTGCATCCGAAATGGGTCGCGGAACAAAGAAAACGCGAAAAAGAAGTGGAAGTGAAGATTATAAAGTCGAAAGATTTTGATAGATTCAGAGCAAAAAATGTGGAAGATTTAGTGATAGATTAAGAAGCATGGAAGACAAGGGAAATGCATCTGATTGACCCGAAACCGGCATTAGAAAAAATTTCTAATGACGATTTCGGGTTCAGTTAATCTTTCAAACATCCGATAGGAACAACATAAACACCGTCTTTACGGCGATAAGCATATTGTCCGGTAGCGGTCAGCACCATCAGGAAAGCAGGGGCTTTCATTTTGTCCGTATCAATCTTGTTTTGGAATGATTTTAAGGCGGAGGCTCCTTCCTCGATCAGATCATCTCCACCTAACTTTATCTCTATCAATCCATAAGAACCATTGCGAAGATGGATGACAGCGTCGCATTCCTGACCGCTTTTATCCCGGTAGTGATAGATTTTTCCGTCCAGAGCGTCCGCAAATACACGCAGATCCCGAACACAAAGCGTCTCAAAAAATAGCCCGAAAGTCTTCAGATCAGACATCAGATCTCCCGGTCCCAGTCCCAGAGAAGCTATCCCGATAGAGGGGTCCACATAATAGCGAGTGTCAGATGTGCGGATAGATGTCCTGGAACGCAGATTTGGGTTCCAGGCAGCCATATTTTCCACAACGAAAATCTTTTTCAAAGCGTTGATATACGAAAAGACCGTATCTTCCTGCAGGGAATCGGCATCATTTGCCGCTATATCCTTATGGATGGTACTCAGAGAAGCCGGAGTTCCTTGATTCCGGGCATAAGAACACATAAGACGCCGGACCCGATCGGGATTGCGTTTAACTCCGTCCACACGAGAGATATCCGATTTGACCACAGCATCGAAATAATCAAGAGCCTGATCCAAAGCGGCAGAATCTTTCAGAGAATAAGCCCCCGGCCAGCCGCCGCGGCATGTCAGAAAAGCTATCTCATTCAGACTCAGATTATTTTTAGCGGTGATCTCTGCGGGTGTTTCAAACAGAGACTACAGGCTGATTTCCCCGGAGGATTCTCCGGATTCATAAAGGCTCATAGGACGCATCATCAGCCAGCTAAAACGTCCGGTGCCGGTGTGATGGATGTTTTCTGTGGAAGCGGGAACGGCTGAACCCGTCAATATGAACTGTCCCGGTCCATCCCGGTGATCTACTTCAAAACGAACTGCGTCCCAAAGTTTTGGAGCGATTTGCCATTCATCTATCAATCTGGGCGCTGTTCCTTCCAGAAGAGCTTTGGGGCTGATATCGGCCATGAGCAGATTCTGTTTTTCATTCTCCGGATCAGACATATACAGGATGCTTTTGGCGGCCTGTTCAGCGGTGGTGGTTTTGCCGCACCATTTGGGTCCTTCAATAAGGACTGCACCCTTGCTTGCCAGTTTTCTTGCCAGAAGCTGATCCGCGATTCGTTTCCGATATACTTTCATTTTTTAAATATCCTTTGTTTTGTAGATATTATGGATATGACAGCGAAATTAATCCGGGGATAATTTATCATTTTTCGGCAATTTGGCCAAATATTTTTCGGCAATTTGGCCAAATATTTTTCGGCAATTTGGCCAAATATTTTTCG
>JAFZAR010000063.1 GCA_017557085.1 Verrucomicrobiota bacterium
ATTCTGGACGAGCCGAGCATCGGTTTGCATCAGCGGGATAATGACCGTCTGCTGGAGACGCTGAAACGGCTGCGCGATATGGGCAATTCCGTCATCGTGGTGGAGCATGACGAGGATACGATCCGCCGAGCGGATTATGTGGTGGATATGGGACCGGGTGCCGGTGTGCTGGGCGGTAAGGTGGTCGCCTGTGGAACGCCGGAAGAGGTGGCCGGGAATAGTAAATCACTGACAGGACGTTATTTGAGCGGTGATTTGAAGATTTCCGTTCCCAAACACCGCATGGAACCGGATGACGCGCGCGGCTGGCTGGACATCCTGGGTGCTTCCGAGAATAATTTAAAGAATGTGGACGTGCATTTCCCAATCGGTCTGTTCACTTGTGTGACGGGTGTCAGCGGTTCGGGCAAGAGTACACTGGTGGATGACATCCTGAGGAAACAGCTGGCGCGAGACTGGTACGGAGCCAAGGAAACTCCGGGCAAGTGCCGGGAGATTCGCGGCACGGAGCATTTCCGCAAGATCGTGGTGGTGGATCAGGAGCCGATCGGCAGAACGCCCCGCAGCAATCCGGCTACCTATACAGGGATGTTTGATGACATTCGTGCCCTGTTTACCCAGCTGCCGGCTTCCAAGGTGCGTGGCTACAAACAAGGGCGCTTCAGCTTCAATATCCGCGGCGGACGCTGCGAGAAGTGCAAAGGCGACGGCCTGATCTGCATCGAGATGCACTTTCTGCCGCCGGTTTATGTCACTTGTGAATCCTGCGGCGGCAAACGCTATAACCGTGAGACGCTGGAGGTGACTTACAAGGGTAAAAACATTGCCGAGGTGCTGGATATGACGGTGGACGAGGCGGTGGACTTCTTCAAAGCGCACGAGGCCATCCACCGGATGTGTCTGACCTTGTCCAGTGTGGGACTGGGATATATCAAACTGGGACAGAGCGCGACCACCCTGAGCGGCGGTGAGGCTCAGAGGGTCAAGCTGGCGGCAGAACTGGCTCGCAAATCCGATGGTCGGACGCTTTACATTCTGGACGAACCGACCACGGGACTGCATTTCCATGATGTCTCCCGACTGCTGGAAACACTGATGAAACTGCGTGACGCGGGCAATACGCTGATCGTCATCGAGCATAATCTGGACGTGATCAAGTGCGCGGACTGGGTGATAGACCTTGGCCCGGAAGGCGGCTCGCGCGGCGGCGAGATCGTGGCAGCCGGCACACCGGAAAAAGTCGCGAAGAATCCCGTTAGTTTCACCGGCAAATACCTCAAACGGTTCTTCAAATAGAACAGCAGGGAATCTTAAAAAACAAAAAAGGACGCAAATCAATCAAACTTGCGTCCTTTTTGCTAAGGAGTGATTTCTACCGCAGGACGGCTTTCAGGTTTTGCTGGAGAGAATCCAGTACCTTCTGATGAGCGGTGTTGACCTCGTTATCGGTCAGGGTGCGTTCATTGCTGCGGTAGGTAAAGGCGTAAGCCATACTCTTCTTGCCTTCGGGAATTCCTTTGCCTTTGAAGATGTCGAAGAGTTCCACGCTGTCCAAACAGCCGGCTTTAGCTCTCTTAACGGCAGACAGCACGTTTTCATGGGTGATCTCCTCATCCACCAGCATGGCGACATCGCGCCGACTGCTGGGGAAGTCACCCAAGGCTTTGAAGCTGTGGTTCGGATTGCGCCGAGCCAGGAGAATCTCCATGTTCCATTCGGCCAGGAAGACCGGATCGCGCATATCCATCTTGCGGGCCAGCGGCGGGAAGACTTGCCCGAAACGAGCCAGTTCCATCTTGCCCTGGCAGATCTTGCCCCATTCCACAAAGAGATCGCTGGGTTCTTCCGCGCGAACGAAAGAAATGCCGCGGAGGCCGATCCTGTCAGCAAAATCTTCCAGGATGCCTTTCATGTCGAAAATATCGTACTTAGCATCACGCTCAGCACCGCTCCAGAATGGAGTATGACGGCTGCCGGTGATGGCGATGGCCAGCTTCAGCTGCTCTGTGTATTTTCCGTCAGCTGCGGGAACAAAGACGCGGCCGATCTCAAAGAGAGAGATATCCGGTGTGCGGTGATTGATGTTGTGGGTGATGCTGGTGAGCAGACCCGGCAGCAGACTGGGACGCAGGACATCCATATCGCTGCTGAGAGGATTCTTCAGCGCGACCGGACCGCTGGCCGGCAGCGGATACGGACTGAAACGGATGGCATCCTCTTTGGCGATCAGGGTCTGTCCCTGAGCTTCATAAAGTCCCATGCCGGTCAGCAGGGTGCGAACTTCGTTCAGGTCGTCCACAGTTTTGTCGTAAGGATTGGAACCCAGAGTGCCGACGCGCAGACGGGAAGGGATCTTGTTCACGCCATACAGACGTCCGATCTCCTCGATCAGATCCGCTTCACCCTTCATATCCACACGGTATGTGGGGATCTTCACGGTGACCTGAGTAGCTTCCAGTTCCGGAGTGGCCTGTGGTACAGGTGTCAGGCAGAGGCTGGCCAGGTAGGCTTTCTGAGTCTCATTGGGGATATCAATGCCCAGCAAAGCGTTTGCGCGCTCATAACGCAGAGTCAACGTTTTTTCCGCAGGAGGAGTGGGCCAGACATCAATGCTGCCGTCGCAGAGCTTGCCTCCGGCTGTCTCGATAATGAGCTGCATGGCTCGGCGGCTGGCATAGTCGCAGATACTCACATCCGCACCGCGTTCATAGCGGTAGGAAGCATCCGTATGCAGAGCCAGCTTCTTGGAAGTGGCGCGGACATTCTGAGGATTGAAATAAGCGCTTTCCAGAAGCACATCCACTGTGTCGTTTTGAATCTCGGTATTGAGACCGCCCATTACACCGGCCAGAGCGGTGGCGCGGGTCTCATCGGCGATGACCTGCATCTGCGCGGTCAAAGTGTGCTCCTGGCCGTCCAAAGTGGTGAATTTCTCGCCTTCCTGAGCATGACGGACGACGATGACCGGAG
>JAFZAR010000064.1 GCA_017557085.1 Verrucomicrobiota bacterium
AGCCGTTTGAAAGTTGTATCGCATTGTCACAAAATATGCACACAAAAGAAGGTATGCAAAAAGGAAAGAAAAGCTGAAAACAAAAAAACGAGGTTTGAATGCCTCGTCTTTTTTTATCGTTTTCTTAAAATCTATTATCGGATCAGGAGTCCTACCGTCTCGCCGGGGCGAAGCTCCAATCCTTCGGGAACTTTGAAGGAAACCGGCAGTCCCATGTCCACTGTTTTTTCTGAACTCAGACGGGCTAAACTGTTTGTGATAGGTTCCAGGAAAAGTCCCACCGTTTCCACCTCTGTATCCACCAGAATGGGCTGCACTCTGGAGTGAGTGATGATCTTGGCCGGCATCCCCGCTTTGGGTTCCACCGGAAACGGCTGGCGCATATAGGCCACGATGCGCTGCGGCTGTGTGGCATTGACCATCATCAGGACGGTGCCTTCCGGCACGGATTCACCGGGTGAACACCAGACACCGCTGATCATGCCGTCAATGGGAGAAGTCAGGGTGAGTGTGCTGTCCGAGGACGCGCCCACGGCGGCCAGCTTGGCTTCCAGCTCGACCAGTTTCATATCATAAGCTTCGGTAGTTTTATTGGCCAGATTCTCAATACTGGCATGAAGGGACTCCACATTCTCAGCCAGCTTGGGCAGGAGGGCACCTAATTCCTCAACAGTTTTTTTGGCGGTATCACGCGCAGCCAGAGAGGTATCATAATCCTCTTTCGTTACATAATTTTGCTCCATCAGGCTTTGATTCCGGACCAGATCTTTTTCGGCACGATCCAGTTCGACCTTGGCCTGCTCATACTCAACCTGTTTTTCCAGCAGGTCAAACCGCAATCCGTAGTAATCGGCCTGCGCGCGCTGCAAAGTCAGCTCTGAATCCGTCAACCGATCAGAATTCAGCATCCCCAGTTCAATGCGGATGGCATCCAAAATACTGCGGCGGTCTGTCAGTTGGACTTCCACCAGAGGATCACCGGCCTTCACTTCTGCGAAACGATCCGCCAGAACATTCCGAACGATCCCAACCTCCGGACAAACAATTTGAGCGCGAACCACTTCCACCTCTCCCATCATAGTAGGAGCCACCGCGACACGTGACCAGACCAGCCATGTGATACACACAGAGACGACCATCACGATCCACGGCAGATAAGATACGCGGAACTCCTTCCACAACTGTGCTTTAGGAGTCGGTATAGGTTCAAAATTATCTTTCACTTCAAAAAGTTACTCCCTAACTTGCTCATTTAAGAGCAAATAACGTGCCATTGCAAAAAGCCGCCGCCCTTGCAATGACACAAGGGCTACTTTACGACTTTGTAAACGCCATTGTCGAGAAAAAATTTTGCAACTTCTTAAAAATCAAGAGAAAGTATTACTTTTAGTTAAGTATTTTCTCTCCGAAATGGACTTCGACATCCGCCACATGAGTTTCACCCGTCCGTTCCGCCAGAGCTTTGGCAACCAGCTTCAATTCCTGAGCCGCGTTCCTGCGGGCCAAAGCCAGATTCTCTGCCGAACGAGCCTCCTTCACAACCAAGTCGCGAAGTTTGCCACGCATGAGTTCCTGATTCCGAAAGGTTTCACCGCTGAACCAGTCTGTCATCCGATCATAAAATCCCTTCTCCGTCATGATCCATATCTTAGATGGATCGGTCTGAACCTCCACCAGTTCTTCATCCAGCTGGAGATCCGGTACATAAAGAGTCAGCTTGCCGGTGACCGCATCCCAATGGACATTCTCTGCGAACAGCTTATCCATAGGAAGATAATATTGCACCCGGTTATCGCGGGCCACCATGCGCAGAGTCGTTTCGTCCCGCATCCGCGACAGGATATTGAAGAAAGGCATCTCGGACAAGACAGGAGGAAGCGGCAAACCGCGGGAGATCTTCCATTCCTCAACTACACACAGACTGACCCTGGCCACGACCAGACGGACATCCGAACGCAAAGCCTCGATAAAAGAACCGCTGCGGAACCAATCTTCTTTGACAGAAACAGGCAATGCACTTCGTTTCAGACAGTTGAACATCCAGATCCCCAGAAAGGCTCCGCCCAGCAGAGTCAGAATGATCAGGGGAAAAACATATCCCACCACTTCATTGCGGTGCAGCACCCATCCCAGCAGGATCATGAACGTGTACCAGAACACGTTCAGAGCCAAAACCAAACGGATATTTTTAGAAGAATTACTCATTGCAATCTACCGGAGTGAGGCGCAAAGCAAAACCGCCGCCGGAACTCATCCTCACAGACCGAGTGTCAGCGGAATTGACCATAAAGCGATCCACCGTGTAATCAGCGCCGCGCCTTTCCGAATTCACACCGTCTTTATAGAGAACAGCCTGATAGACTTGTCCCTTCTTCAGAAATGAAAACGGGATATCCACCTGTTTCACGTTCCAGCCCGTCAGTCCACCCACGAACCAGACATCCCCTTTCCTGCGGGCCGTGACAATATATTTGCCCAGCTCCGCGCTCAGGATCTGTGTTTCATCGGGTTCCACCGGGATAGATGCCAGGAAACGAGTATATTCCGGTTCTTGTTCATACAAAACCGGCGTATCGCACAGCATCGCGAACGGAGCGTCGAACACGATATACTCCGCCAGCTGATGACAGCGTGTTCCCTGACTCATCGGTTCCTTGTAGATGGATTTGAAGTTGGAACGGATGGCGTTCCGCATCGCGCCGGGAGTGTAATCCACGGGACCGGCCATCATTCTCATGAAAGGCATTGTCACATCATACTTGGGCATATCCACATCGGAATCCATCCATTTGGCGTTTTCCAATCCGTACACACCTTCAAAATTGACCACATTCGGCCAGGTGCGGTTCAATCCGGTTGGCTTATAAAAACCGTGATAGTCCAGGATCAGATGATACCGGGCCGCGGTCTCGGCAATACGGTAAGCCTGTTCCACCGCCAGCTGATCGTCTCGCTCCAGAAAATCCACTTTGAACCCCTTGATTCCCAGAGAAGAATAGTATTTGCAAGCCTCCTCCAGCTGGCGATCCAGCACCGCGAACGCCGTCCACAGAACCAGTCCTACACCTCTTTCTTTGGCATAAGCGGCAACCGCGGGCATATCCACCCATTCGGTCGTCTTCATCATATCACCGTTTTGCAGATGGTACCAGCTGGCATCCAGCGTCATATATTCCAGACCGTACTTGGCTGCAAAATCAATATAGTATTTATATGTCTGAGTGTTCGCTCCGACTTTGAAATCAACATTGTAAACACCCCATTCACTCCACCAGTCCCAGGCCGATTTGCCGGCATGGATCCAGGAAGTGTCCGCAATCCGGCTGGGCGATGCCAACGCGTACAGCAGCTTGCTGACCGGCAGTTCCTTATCGGATTCGGTCATCAATATCACTCTCCATGGGAAAGTCCGCTTGCCCTGAGTGCGGGCGATCACATTACCGTATTCCTTCACTTTCTCCTGTCTGGCAGAGGGATCGGCTTCCAGCTTCACAGGAACGGGAGCGAAAACCCCGGTGAATCCCCGACCTTCCGTTGCCTTGAGGAACATCCCCGGATACGATTCCAGGTCAGATTCCGCCAAAGTCAATTTCCGACCGCCGCCCAGATCCAGTGTCGTCGGAGTAAAAGCTAAGGTCTTCCGGTTCACTTTGGAAAGAGGCACGGTGGCGTACAGATTTTCAAAGGACGTGGCAAACGGATCCTTCTGATTCGTGGAATAGGCGATCCAGGCCGTCCAGTCTTCAGGAAAATTAAACTCTGCGCGTTCATTTTTGACCTCGATATTGGAGTCGAATTGGGTATAAAGCCGATACGCAACTCCTTCATTATAAGCGCGGAAGATGACCCCGTAATTGTCTTTCATGCGGAGATCCAGCTCCTGATAAGCCGTATTGAACTCACTGAAACGGTAAAGAGGTGCTTTGATCGTCTCATGCATGGAAGAGGTCGTCCGCGCTGCCAGCTCTGGTGTTTTGCCCAGAACAGTGCCGTCAGCCAGCTCCATTCCTACACAAGAAGGACTGACAACTGTCTGGCCGGACCATAAAACGGAATAGCTGAGATCCTCACCCAGCTGGATCCTGACTTCAAATCTTCCGTCAGGCGATTTCAGAGAAAGAGATTCCTCCGCATTCACGGCATTTCCGCCGCAAATCAACAAAGCCGCCGCGCAAAAAGGCAGATAAAGATTTTTCACAGCCCAACGTTCGATTCCTGTCAAAACGCACATCATGTCTGAATGATACCTCCTTCTCTTTCAAAAGTCCACCCCGATATTTCACGGTTAAAACTTGTGAAGCGGCCGGCATTGCTTTAAGCTGTGGGCATGTTCAAAGAAGTTGATATTGAACGCGCATTACTCTGGATCGAACCCGGCCCGGTGACACTGGTCAGCGCCTTTGACGGAAAGCGGAACCATGTCATGACGATCTCCTGGACGATCGCGCTGGACTTCGCCCAGCGTATCGCCCTCTGCACCGGATCCTGGAATCATACTTTCGATGTCTTGATGAAAAGCCGTGAATGTGTCGTTGCTATTCCTCCGGTCAGCATGGCGGAAACAGTGATCCGCGTCGGCGATATCAGCGGACGCAAAGTGGATAAATTCAAAAAATTCGGACTGACTGCGCTTTCGGCCTCTACAGTCAAAGCCCCATTGATTGCCGGATGCTCCGCGAATCTGGAATGCTCCGTGATAGATTATCTGGAAAACTATAATCTCGTCATCTTGCAGGTGAACAAGGTCTGGGAAAGCAAAAAAATGGAACGCTCCAAAATGTTCCATGCTTTCGGCGACGGTAGATTTGCCGCCAACGGCAAACAGATGAACTATCGCGAACTGATGCTGGACAAACTACCGCCTAACCTGTACACGAGCTTCGGTTAAAGAATCCCCTTCTGCTGAAGGAGCCAGTACTCAATACTATCTACCAGAGCCTGCAAACTGGCTTCGATGATATTC
>JAFZAR010000065.1 GCA_017557085.1 Verrucomicrobiota bacterium
CTCATGTCGGGGCATGACAATGAATTTCCAGCCATTGTCTAACGTAAATTCTTGAATGCGTGGATCAATACTGGTGGTCTGTGTTTCAGCGGCCGCGGCGTTTTCTGCGGCGGAAACGGCAACAGCTTCGGTTCCCAGGACAGCGAGGCCCAGGGCGATTCCGATTGAGAGTTTTTTAAGAGTTAAAATGTCCATATATCTCACTGCGGCCAGTTTACTTTATATATCGTAAAAATCAAGTCTGATGACGTAAGCCGGGATGAAAGTTTTCGTGTTTTCTGTGTGGAAAAGTCTCGAAAAGAGGAAATATCGGGGAAGGTTTCAGAAAACGCTTGTCAAAGGCTCGGTTTTTCGGTACAACAACCAAGCGCGTTCGCCGCAGGCGGTCGTGTGTTGTGAGGCGGGATAGCCAAGTTGGTAAGGCAGAGCTCTGCAAAAGCTCCATGCACCGGTTCGAGTCCGGTTCTCGCCTCCATTTTTTTCTTCTTTTTTAAAGTTTCGTCAAAATTCAAATCGGGCTCTTACTCCGTTGCTTTTTAGGAGGATTGTGTTACACTAGGGACAGGGTGGCTCCCCGGATGGGAACCGCTTGCAAATAAAGGTAAATTATGGCTGAAGAATATAGTCTTTATAATCCAACTGTGATGGATCACTTTCTGAATCCCCGCAATATGGGCGATCTGGAAGACGCTGATGGTATTGGTGAAGTGGGTGCCGCGGCTTGCGGTGATATTATGAAGATCAGCCTGAAAATAGGAAACGACGGCCGTATCTCGGACGCGCGTTTCAAAACTTTCGGCTGTGGTTCTGCGATCGCAAGTTCCAGCATGGCAACGGAATTGGTGAAGGGTAAGACGATCGAGGAGGCCATGCAGCTGAGCAATAAGAACGTCGTGGACGCGCTGGGCGGTCTGCCGCCGGTCAAGATCCATTGTTCCGTTCTGGCGGAGGAGGCTATCAAGGCCGCTTTGGACGATTACTTGAAGCGTCATCCGGAAATGGCGGCGCGTGTGGCTGCCGCGAAAGCTCAAAAGCAGCCGAATGAATAAGGTTTATTTAGATTACCAGTCCTCCACGCCGGTCCTGCCGGAGGTGCTGGAGGCAATGCTGCCCTGGTTCCGGGATTATTACGGGAACGCGTCGGCCCTGCATGAGCTGGGAATCCGTTCCAAAAAGGCGTTGACCCGTGCGCGGGAACAGTTTGCGACTGCGATCCATGCCGCGGAGCCGGAGGAGATCATTTTTACTTCCTGCGGCACGGAAGCGAATAATCTGGGTGTCAAGGGTTCGGCTTATGCTCTCCAGAGCAAGGGGAAACATATTATCCTTTCCACGGCGGAACATCCTTCGGTGGAGAACTCTGTCGCGTTCTTGGAAAAGCAGGGATTTACGGCGACACGCGTCCCGGTAGATCGTCAGGGACGTATTGATCCGGCGGCGATTGAAGCGGCGATCACGCCCGAAACGATCCTGATCGCGACGCATTACGCCAACCATGATATTGGCACGATCCAGCCGATAGAGCTGATTGGTGAGATCGCCGAACGGCATAAGATTCAGTTTTTTGTGGACGCGGCTTTCAGTGCCGGCTGGCTGCCTATAGATGTGACGCGGCTCAGGACGGGGCTGATCAGTCTTTCACCTCACCGTTTTTACGGTCCGAAAGGTGTGGGTGTTTTGTATAAAAACCGCAAGGCCCGTCTGCTGAGCATTATCAGCGGCGGCATTCAGGAGGGTAACCGGCGCAGCGGCACAGAGAACGTTCCGGCTATCGTGGGCGCAGGTCTGGCGATGGAAATTGCTGAAACGGAGCGGGAAAAGCGTGTTGCTCATGTATCAGCTCTGCAAAAACGCTTGTGGGAAGGACTGAGCGCGCATATCCCGTATATCTGCCTGAACGGGCCTCTGCCGGGAGATGGACGCCATCCCTGCAACCTGAACATCAGCACGGAGTTCATCGAGGGTGAAGGTCAGCTGCTGCTTTGCAATGCGGCCGGGATCGCCGTGGCCAGCGGTTCCAGTTGTTCCAGCAAGAATCTGAAAGCTTCACCGGTACTGAGCGCGATCGGTCAGGCATTGACACTGATGCAGGGAAATTTGATTTTCTCTCTAGGCAAGGATAATACGGAGGAAGAAATTGATTATGTCATTTCTTCTTTCACTAAGATCGTGGAGCGTCTGCGCGGGATGTCTCCCGTCTGGGATGCTTTCCAAAAGGGGCAGGTCCAGTCGGTGATCGCTCCGGCAAAGTAGATTTTATAATGTATTGAGATTTAAGAAAATGGAGAAAAAACTGCCTTGGTTTGTTGGCGGAGACCTGGATGGTTTTCTGGGTTTGTTTATTGATAACCTGCTGATGCTGATGGTTATTTCAGTGTTTTGCTCGACATTGTGCGGGATGGAGGGCGTTTTCATCAATTCCCATATCATGACGGGAGCCGCTGTTTCTCTGGTGGTCGGCAATGTTTTCTATGCCTGGCAGGCGCGCAAACTGGCGCTCCGCACGGGCAATCCCAATGTGACGGCTTTGCCTTACGGGATCAATACGACGACGGTCGTTTCTTTCACATTTCTGGTCATGCTTCCGGTCTATTTGCAGACGCATGATCCTGTTCTGGCCTGGAAAACGGGTGTTTTTGCCTGTTTGATGAGCGGTGTTTTTGAGACGATAGGGGCTTTCTGCTGTGACTGGCTGCGCAAGAATACACCGAGGGCGGCATTGCTTTCCTGTCTGGCGGGCGTGGGTATCACGTTTATTGCGATGGGGTTTTTATTCCAGATATTTGCCAATCCCATCATCGCTGTCGCTCCGGCATTTCTGATGATCGCGGCTTACGGGTCGAATCTGCGTTTTCCCAAACGCATTCCGGGCGGCATCGTCGCTTTGCTGGTGGGTGTCATTATCGCCTGGGGCACAAAGGCTTTAGGGTATGATTTCTTTACACCTTCCACAGAAGTCTGGAAGCCCGCTTTTTATTATCCTATTCCGGTAGTAGGGGATATGTTCGACTTTGTCATCAATGGCGGCGGCTGGAAGTTCCTCTCGGTCATTATTCCGATGGCGTTGTTCAGCGTGATCGGCTCGCTGGAGAATCTGGAGAGCGCGGACGCGGGCGGAGATCATTTTGAGACTCGTTCCAGTCTGCTGGTCAACGGATTGGGCAGCATTGCGGCGGCGCTTTTCGGAAGTCCTTTTCCTACGACCATTTATATCGGTCATCCCGGTTGGAAACAGATGGGAGCGCGTCATGGATATTCCGTTCTGAACGCGGTCATGATAACGGTACTTATTTTGTTGGGCGGGATGCCTTTGATCCTGAAGCTGATCCCCATTGAAGTTCTGCTGGGTATCCTTCTCTGGATCGGTCTTATCATCAACGCTCAGGCTTACCAGGCCACACCGAAACGGCATGCGATGGCGGTCACGATCGGCATGATCCCTTGTATTGCCAGCTGGGCGCTGATGCTGGTCAAGACTACGGTCAGCACCTGCGGTGCCAGTTTTCCGGATATTGCTTCCCGTTTTGGCAGTGATCTCTATATTTTCGGACTGCTCGCGCTGGATCAGGGATTCATCCTGACAGGGATCATCTTATCGGCTGTGTTTGCGTTTTGCATTGACCGGCTTTTCCTGAAAGCGGCGGCCTGGCTTGCGGTGGGCGCGGTGCTTTCTTTCTTTGGTTTGATCCACGCCTATCAGCTGACAGAAACAGGAGCGGATCCCGTCTATGGATGGAATGTGGGACCGCATTTTGCCATTGCTTATGGCCTGTCGGCTCTGCTTCTGGCAGCACTGCATTTCATCTACAGGATGAACCCCAAAGCCGACAGAGCTTAAATCCCTTGCAGATCCAATAAAAAATCTCTGATGTTCAGATGTTTGATTCCGTTTCTGTTGAAATCTATTTCGTCCAGTGAGAGAACGTATTTAGGAAAGTTGTCCCGCACGAGGTCATAAGCACCGAACTCACGCTGTACCGTTTCTTCGGAGGCCAGCAGATAACAGACTTGAACGTAGAGTCTTTGTCCGTCTTTTTCACAGACGAAATCTATTTCTTTTTCCCCGGCTTTGCCCACAGTGACAGAATAGGAGCGCCTCCGCAGTTCCATGTAAACGATGTTCTCCAGAGTTTGGTGGATGTCCTGAGCGTTGGAGTGGAAGAGAGTGTCCCGCATCCCGTGGTCAGCAATGTAGTATTTTTGATTGGAAACCAGAAGTTGTTTTCCTTTGAGATTTTGCTGTTTAACAGGATGAAATAGAAAAGCATCTGTGCAGTATTTCAGATAGTTCAGCAGTGTTTCCACAGATACCTTGCGTTGTTCGCTTTTGAAAAACTTAGCCAGGGACGTTGCCGAAAAAGTCATGCCTGTATTCTGGATGACATATTCGATCAGCCGGCTCAGCAGATCTACATCACGGACACTGTATCGTTTAGCGATGTCTTTCAGCTGTACGGAATCGAACAGATCCAGCAGGTATTGACGGCAGGGGGACTCTTCATAGTTCAAGTTATGAAGAAATGGCATTCCTCCCAGGGTCAGATATTGATGAAAGCATTTTGAATCATTTGTCTGAGGATGCGACAGCAGATACAGGGAGCGGAATTCTGAAAAGGAGAACGGGTAGATCGTAAATTCGACATATCGTCCGGCCAAACGTGTAGCTAGTTCTCCGGAAAGCAGTTTTGCGTTAGAACCGGTGATATAGATATCGCAGTCCAGCTTCACACGCAGGGAAGAGAGACATTTTTCCCAGTCTTTCACTTCCTGGATCTCGTCAAAGAAAAGATAGACCTTTCCTTTAAGATTTTGAGTCAGACGCAGTATTTCCTGATGCAGAGCTTCCGCGGTGCAAAGGCTGTTGTACTGCATATCCTCAAAATTAAAGCTGATGATTTGTTTGGCCTTGATACCGGAATCAAGCAGTTTTTCACGAACCAGCTGCAAGATGACAGATTTTCCGCAGCGGCGTATCCCGGTTATCACTTTGATCAAGTCACAGCCGATAAAGGGTTCGATTTGTTTTAGATAAGATTCACGTTTGATCACTGATCCACCTCCATGTCACATCATGGCGAGGGATATTATTTATTCAGTATATCGAATAAACAAGCATAAAAAATAAATTTTATTCGATATAACTGATAAAATTGATAAAAAGTCAAATTTATCAGTTATAACCGATAGATTTGTTTCGGGAGAAATATCGTCCGAAAACTTCCGGTCTGAAAAAAGAAACAATCTGTCCGGTGCGGTGTTCTTCTTTATAGGTAAGGGGAACAATTTTCTCCTTGTTGAAAGAATGTGATAGAAAAAGAAAGAAGTGATCAAAATGAATAAGAATGTTTTTAATTCACAGGTTTTGAGGAGTTTTCATGCGTATTTGGCGATGTTCTTTTTGCCGGCAGTCTTTTTATTTGCCGTGACGGGATCTCTTTATATTTTTGGTGTCAAGGGAGATCTGAATACAAAGTCTTATCAGATCCAGCTGAGCCAGTCTCTGCCTCGGCCGCTTGCCCAGAACATTGAGGCGCAGGAACAGGTGATGGTGGATTACGCCAGGGAACACGGGATCGAAGTGCCTGAGGGCAAAGCGCAAAAGGGACGCATGGGAGTCACGCTGGGCAATCCGGCCGGTTATCATCTGGTATTGATCCCTGACCGCGCGGAAAACTCCGCCGAGCTTCAGGTCAATCAGCCGGGGCTGTATTATAGGATCGTGCTTCTCCACAAAGCCAAATGCGGCTGGGTGTTCAAGAGCTTTGGAGTCGCGACGGGTATTTGTCTGGTGCTGCTTTATGTGAGCGGAATCATCCTGATATGGAAGAATATCCGTTTGAAAAACAAAGCTTTGATCTTGTGCGGGATCGGCTTGCTGGCTATCATTGTTGCCGGTTTGTTGAGTTTTTAAGAAATTTTAGATTTAAATGGTGAAAATAAACCCATTATTCATTCGGTATGATAAAGGATGGCCATTACGTAACTTCCTTAAATTTGGGATGATTATTGGCATTGCACTAATGCCATTTACAGTTTTTTTAATATATAATACCATCCCATTTAAAATTATTTTTCAAATTGGCCATAAGGGGGATATCCCGTACATACTTTTCTTCAATGTTGATATATCGCTAATACTTTGTGGTGGTTATATTTCTTATGCTTTTTTTTTATTATTTATAACCGTTTTATACTATGCTTTATTAGGTGTTTTTACGGGTTTCATATCGAATACACTGTTATGCATTTACAAAAGGGTAAAGATAATTATAAATAAAGGAGATGATAATGTTGATTATTTAGATTTTTCTGAAAAGGTAACAAGGGTAGAGATTGAAAGATTTCTTAAAATCGGAGTAATACTGACAATCATTGCTATAACTGTACCTTCTTATTTTTTGTGGGATATCAATAATATTTTTGTGAACTATCAATAATGTGTGGGATATAAATGACTGGGTTGTGAGATGTTTTGCTATTTGAGAATTTTTTAGTTAGTCAAAAGAAAAAGACGAGATTCCAAAAACTCGTCTTTTTTTTGATCGAAGTTTAGGAATGAGAAGAAACTTTTATTTTTAGCA
>JAFZAR010000066.1 GCA_017557085.1 Verrucomicrobiota bacterium
CAGTCGCTCCTTTGATAGCGGAACCGTCTTTGTACCACTGATAGCTCAGATCTCCAATACCCACGACCGCTGTACTAAACGTAACAGTATCCCCTTCGAGAAGAATTTCTGACTGAGGCTGCTCCGTAATGAGTATTCCATCTATCTCAACCGCCGGTCTTCCACACCACGGATCCGTCCAGCCGGTCGTGCCGCTGAAGTAATAGACTGTCGCGTTAGCTTCTATATTATTTGCAACAGGAGCATTCCCTTTGAAATAGATACTCTTCAGATTTCCACAAAGCCCAAAAGTATCTCCAAAATTGGTCACATTGCTTCCAATAATGATACTAGTCAAACCAGGATTATTGAAAAACGCACCATCGGTCCTCGTAACACTGTCAGGAATGACCATCGTTTTTAATTTAACACAACCCGCGAATGCCCATGACCCTATGGTTTCTACACCTTCCCCAATCTCTACGCTTTCCAGACTTTGAGAATCTAAGAATACTCTGCCCTCAATCGTATTGACTGTATCCGGGATCACTACTTTCTTGTTAAGGTTGTTGGCTCTGAATGAAGCAGAACCTAATGTCCTTACAAAACATCTTTCGATAATATTGGGTATCGTGACGACTTCATTACTTCCTAAATATCCCGTGATAGTCACTACACCACCGGAGATCGTATATGCAAAGTCTTCCGCCGGATCACCGGTCGGTGTTGAGTCGATCACTGTTAGGATCGCCTCTTCACTGGTTACTGAATTCACCCCATTACTAACTGTCACGGCATAACTGCCCGCGTCAGCCATCTGAACACTGTCAATCGTGTAGATAGAATCAGTTGCTCCTTTGATAGCGGAACCATCTTTGTACCATTGATAGATCAAACCAGCAGAACCGATCGCAGCCACTGTAAAGCTCACACTATCTTCTGTCATCACGACTTGACTTGCCGGCTGAGTAATGATCACCGGTGTATCCAAGTCAACGGCAACGGTCGGCATCCCATTCCATGGATCCGTCCAGCCTTCTGTACCCGTAATGTAATAAAGTGTCGCCGGTGCGTCGGCAAACGCACTGCCGCTGCACGACGCGGGCGCGTTTCCAGCAAATGTGACCTTTGTCAGTTTGCTGCATCCGCCGAATGCTCTGTCCTGGATCGTGTTGACTCCAGTACCTAATTCTACTCTTTCCAGATTGGAACAAAGATCAAACACATATCCGTCAATGGATGTAAGACCATTTCCGATCGTCACCTGGATCAGACCATTGCAGCTCCGGAACGTGGAACCATCTATCTGAGTCACACTGTCCGGGATGTACAAGTCGGTCAGAGCGTAGCATCTTTCAAACGCGCTCCCACTGATGTAGGTACAATTTTCACTGATGACCAGGTTCCCCAGATTGGCGCAATCCATGAACGCCGCCCAATTGATCCTCGTCACACTGTTCGGCATGATCATTTCCTGCAGATTCGTACAGCCGCGGAAAGCCTCGCTTCCGATGGATGTCACACTATTCGGGATCAGCACATGGGTCAAAGTCGTATTGTCTTTGAACGCGGCTTCCCCAATAGCCGTCACACTGTAGATTTCTCCATTGTATTCGACTGTTTCCGGAATTTCGATCTCTGTTTCTTCGGATAATGTTCCTATTCCGCTCACGGTCGCGGTCCCGTTCGCGTTATAGGTGTATGCCAGCCCCAGAGGCAATACTTCGAGCATGACCGCTCCGGAAACCGATTTATAATTGCCATCCTTTGGCGTAAAGGCCGCATTCAGAACATAAGTTCCGGCATCTAATATCGTTCCGAAACCGGGATTGTATGTAAACATACCCGGCACATTGACCGTTGCGTTCAGCTGTTCCGCTCCCAGCGGTGTCCCAGCGTAGATCGGCGCAGGGGTCGCCCAGGTAAACTTCAGACCATTACCATAATTCACAATAGCCGGTCTTCCGTACCAGGGATTCGTCCAGCCGCTCGTGCCCTCGTTGTAATAAATGGTCACCATATCCGTATCCTCAAGCGTATTGGCGTACCAATTCGCCGGAGCGTCTCCCGCGAAATAGATCCCTTCCAGATTCGGGCAGAAGGCAAACGCCTGTTCCCGGACAGTCGTCACCGGTCCCAGTATCTCCACAGTCTCCAGAGAGGTACAACGTATAAACGAGGTCAGACCGATAAAATTAACTTTTTCCGGGATAGTCACCGTTGTCAGACTGGAACAATCATTGAACGCGTTCCACGCGATGGTGGTCACATTCTCGCCTATCACCAGATTCGTCAGACTGCGGCAATCGCCCGCGAAACCGGCCCGGATCTCACTGACGGTCGCCGGAATGATGATCTCCTGCAGACTGGTGCAGCTTCCAAACATGGCATCGCCCAGATAAGTAATATAGTTAGGCAGCGGCGCGCTCACCAGACTGGAGCATCCATAGAATCCGTCTCCGCCAATATAAACCACACTGTCCGGCATTTCCACTGTCAGCAGATTCCGGCAGGAGAAGAACGCCTGATCCGCGATCTTGGTGACCCCGTCGTTGATCACGACATGCTGCAGATTCTGGCAGTTATTGAACGCCCTGTTCCCGATTTCCACAACAGAATAGCTTTGGTCACCGAGCACTATTGCGCCCTCTATCACAATATCGCTTCCGATACTGCTTTCAAATCCGCTTAC
>JAFZAR010000067.1 GCA_017557085.1 Verrucomicrobiota bacterium
AAGTTTATCTTCCGCCAGGATGCCCGCACCCGTCAGAGAATTGAAGAGAGTTGATTTCCCGGCATTGGTATAGCCAACGATCGAAGCCAGCGGCCACAGATTTCTCCGGCGGCCTTCCCGGCGTGTGGAACGCTGACGCTGTACCAGGGTCAGTTCTCTTTTGATTTTGTCTATCCGTTCCTGAACTTTGCGACGGTCGGCTTCCAACTGAGTTTCACCTTCACCGCCACGCATACCGATACCTCCTTTCTGACGGGACAAGTGCGACCAATAACCCGTCAGCCGGGGCAGGAGGTGCTGCAGCTGAGCCAGCTCCACCTGAAGTTTACCTTCACGTGTCTGCGCGCGCTGGGCGAAGATGTCCAGGATCAGAGATGTTCTGTCCAAAATCTTGCACTGAAAAACATTTTCCAGATTTTTGGATTGAGCCGGGCTCAGCTCATCATCGAAGATCACCGTATCAATTTCTTTCTCCTTGCACAAAGAAGCAAACTGCTGTGCTTTGCCCGAACCGATGAAGGTCGCCGCCACGGGCCGCTCCAGTACCTGAGTTCCTCTGTCAACGACAAAGCCTCCCGCTGTCTTGGCCAGTTCCGCCAGCTCGTCCAGAGATTCCTGAACTTCGATCATGCTGCGTTCGTTGATTTGGACTCCAACCAAAAAAACCCGTTCCGTTTTCTTGACCGTATTCGTTGTTACCAGTGATTTCATTGATCTTCTTGAAAAGTTTGATATTGTTCCGCGATTTCTTTGGCTTGCTGTTCGATGTCCTCTTTGGCCTCGATCCATTGCCCGTAAGAGAACTGTCCGCGAAACCAGGTCCCTTGCCGTTTGGAAAACTGCCGGGTGCGGATCTTGATTTTCTCTTTGGTTTCTTCCAGACTCCCTTGACCGTGCAGATACTCCACGACCTGACGATATCCAATGGCCTGTATTGCCGTGCGGTTTTCCTCCAGACCATTTTTAAGGAGCGATCTTGTTTCCTCAACGAGTCCTCTTTGAAACATTTTTTCGACCCGCTGATCAATGCGCTCGACTAATTCCTCGCGCGGTCTCTGCAAAATGAAAAAGAAGGGGATATCAGCCGTCTCGCGGTTCCATTGTGTCCGCTGCCGGGAACAATCTTTCTGAGTCAGGAGAACGATCTCCAGCGCGCGTTCCACACGGCGGCGGTTTTGCATGTCTATTTTTTTGACAGAATCGGGAGCTTCTTTTTCCAATCTCGCGCAAAGCTCCTCCAAAGACATTTTCCCTAATTTCTCGCGCAGTTGTTCCGAACCGGCAGGAGCGTCTATGAGTCCTTCCAAATAGGCTTTGAAATACATTCCCGTGCCTCCGCAAAAAACGGGAACTTTTCCACGGGATTGGATATCTTTCACGGCCTGATCCGCCAGAACGGCAAAACGTCCCGCATCGAAACTTTCTTTTAAATCGAGAATATCAACAAGATGGTGAGGAATCTCTCCACGCGTTTGGATATCCGGTTTGTCGGTGCCGATGTCTAATCCGCGATAGACCTGCATGCTGTCCACGCTGATGATCTCTCCCCGGAGATAATGACACAACTGGAAAGCGAGTTTTGATTTTCCCACAGCCGTGGCTCCTGTCAGATAAAGAGGAATGTTTTTCACTTTATCTCTTGCTGCGGCTTTTTCGCGCGGAAAATTTCCAGAAGGACGATGGCACCTATCCCGACACAGATTCCCACGTCCGCCAGATTAAAGGCAGGGTAACCGATTTCTTTTCCGTTCTTGCTGATCACAAAGAAATAAAGAAAATCAACCACATGACCCCTGAAGAAACGATCTATCAGATTCCCCAGTATTCCTCCCATGACCATGCCGATGGCGATCTGACCCAGCCTGCTGGAA
>JAFZAR010000068.1 GCA_017557085.1 Verrucomicrobiota bacterium
AAGAATTACTTTATAACTGCCACCGATGCACAACTTGCCAACCAAATGGACGATAACGAACTGAAATTGTTAGAACAACAAATCAAGGAAAGAAAATTCTAGTCCGTTATCTCTCTTGGTTCTGAAGCGGATCTTTTTGGAATATTTTCATGACCAGAGTCTTTATCCGCAGAACCGTTAGTATTCAACGGTTCTGTCATTTCTGGGACTTCGGACCTGTCCTCGAAACCGTTTTCTGCTTCCCACCTTTCCGCATCACCTACCTGCATAAGAATGACAAAATTTACACAAATAGTCATCCACATCAACAACGCGGTCACCACTAAACCGATAAAACCTTCTTCAAAATGCTTTCTAAAAAGATCCACAATACAAAAAATTATGTTCCCCAGCATTACCAGCAAAAGTACGAATCCCACAAGAACAAAAAGAAAAGCATAGTCAGGTCTTTCAAATCCAATTGATACGACAGCAACTACAGCAACGCCAAACATCAGCAGGAACAATATCAACAACCGCATCCACCAGTTGCCAAGCCACGAGAAGAATCGCATTACACCGCTTTTCCTAGGTGTCACATTTTCTGTGGTTGGATTCTGTAAGTTGTTCTCGTTTGCTTCCACGCTGATCTCTTATCTTTGCCAGCCTTCGATCTTGAAGTTCTTTTCAAAGAGTTTGCGGTCCGGCTGGTCGGAATCGGGCTTGAACCAGACCTCGAAACGGGCTCCGTAGTATTGCCCCCAGTTGCCTTCGTAAATGGTAAAGCCCATTTCTCTTAAAAACATCTCATTCGGATCGCCGGAATAGCCCGCTTTCGCATTGGGCATCCGGTCTTCAGACAGAGGTGTTCCCTGGGTGATCTCAAAAGCCTTCAGGTAAAGCAGACCGGGTTCACCCGGATTGCACCAGATATCCGCATTGTAGATGCCTCCCTGAAAATCATTGTAGAGGATGATATCCGGCTGCGCGTCTTTGCGGATATTCGTATCTGCGGGCACCGCTTTGACCCACTGCTTCGGATCCTCTGAGATCAGGAGATGAAGGGCATGAAATTCTTTTTCCAGCAGCTTCAGTGTCATTGCGGTCATCGGGCGGCAGGAAGTCTTATTCTGCTCAAAAATGTCCAGTACGACTTCTCCATTGGAATAGGCTGAGACAGATTCATATACCCCCTTTGAACCTGAAAATTTTGTTTTGTTCATCTTTATGGGATACCAGCTTCTCCCGTCCAAGCCAATTCCTAACCGATACTGCCAGTTCCAGTTATGTTCATTCTCTAAGTAATAATGATTCCTGGACTTGTAAATGCTGCCGTCCAGTTGAAAATGCCGCACCGCGTAAAGGCCGCAGCGGTCTTCATCCTCATAGACATCCCACTCCGGGCTGGCATTCAGGTAACGGATCAAGCACTCCCGGCCGTCCGGCATGAGGGAGATCTTTTCCAGCGCCGGAACACGGCAATCATCGTCCTTTTTCAATCCCTTCTCACTGTTCGCGGCCGCGATAACCTGGTATTGGAAAGAATCTTCCGGAACTTTTTCAACAGAATGCGCCGCAGTGTATTCCTCCGGTTTCAGCGGTTCCGTCAGTTCGATGCCTTCGGGCAGTTTCAAGTTATCCGCGAAATGATCTTCTTCCGAGCCCATACCCGGAAAGAAAAAGGCAACACTAATTAAAACTAAAGTCAGGTAGCCCAGAAGCAGTGTCCCTATTAAACCAATAACTCCTTGTTTGATACGCCTTTTGCAAAGATCTACAATGGAAAAGATGCCGTTCACCGCCAATAACAACAAAAGTACCAGCCCTACAGGACCAATATAAGCAAAATAATCAAATTTAATAGCTATCACATTCACATCTACCAGTTTGAGTATCAAAAGCATGATAACAACCAGCAAAAACAATATCAACAACCGCATCCACCAGTCGAAAATGTGTACACGGAGCCATGAGAAAAATCCTTTCTGCGCTCCTTTTTGGGGAGCTTTATCGTTCTGTTGCAAATTCTGTAAGCCGTTCTCGTTCGCTTCCATGGGGTTAGTTTAAGCCATTGAAAAATAGAAGTAAATCAAAAACACCTTC
>JAFZAR010000069.1 GCA_017557085.1 Verrucomicrobiota bacterium
AGAGCTCCTGGATCACACGCAAATCCGCTCCGTGTTCCAGCAGATGGGTCGCAAAACTGTGACGCAGACAATGGGGGGTAATGCTCTCCGGAATGCCGGCAGTCCGGACACGGTTCTTAATCCTCAGCCACAAAGTGACAGGGGCAAATTTAGAACCGCGCGTTGTCAGAAAAACATTGCCGGGAGACTTGGGCTTAACCAGAGCGGGACGCCCCAGCTTTAAATACTCCTCCAAGGTTTCCACGGCGATCTTACCCAGCGGCACTACACGCTCCTTGCTGCCCTTGCCTATCACCGTCACAAAAGAATCCTCCAGATGAAGCTGTTCCAAACGCAGACCGCACAGCTCCGACAAACGTAAACCACAGGAATAAGCCAGTTCCAGAACGGCCTGATCGCAGTAGTCCTTCGGAGCCATCTTCGCTGGTTTGGTTAAAAGATGATCTATCTGATTGGAGTCTAAAGCTTTGGGAAGTTCCTTCCAGCGTCTGGGCAGAGAAAGGTTTTCAGCGATATTGAGAGGGATGATTTTCTCGGCCTCACAGAATTTGAAGAACGCTTTCATAGCCGCGATCTCCAGATAAAGTGTTGAGACGCTGAGATCATGAAGAGGCCCGCCGGGGCGGTCTTCCACCTGGCGGGCCTTCTCATCATTAAGATACTCTGTCAAATCCGACAGAGTGAACTCTTGCCAGCTTTTGATGCGGCGGTCTTGCGCCCAATTCAGAAGCCGGTGCAAAACAGTGGAATAGGTCACCTGAGTGCGTTCGGATGCTCCGCGTTCATGGCGCAGATACAACAGGAACTCATCCAGCAGATGTTCCATTCCGAGTGTGTTTTCTACAACTCTTTGCCAGTCAGGCAGCGGTATGCCTCCGCGTATTTCTCCGCGGTCTTGGCAACGACATCTGCCGGCAGTTTTGGAGCGGGCGGCTGTTTGTTCCAGCCCAAATTCTCCAGATAATCACGCACAAACTGTTTGTCGAAACTGGATTGTCCTCGTCCGGGCTGATATTCGGACATGGGCCAGAAACGAGAGGAATCCGGTGTCAGCACCTCGTCAATGAGGATCAGTTCCCCATTAAAAAGACCAAACTCGAATTTTGTATCCGCTATGATGATGCCGCGTTTGCGGGCATGATCTCTTGCCCAGCTGTAAAGCCGGATGCTGGCATCACGCACCTTCCTGGCAATATCGGAACCAACGATCTTCTCCGCTTGTTCAAAGCTGATATTCTCGTCATGCCCCTCTTCCGCTTTTGTAGACGGGGTGAAGATAGGCTCCGGCAATTCCGAAGATTCCAACAGACCAGCCGGCAGAGCGACTCCGCACACTGACTGACTCTTTTTATACTCTTTCCATCCGGAACCGGCCAGATAGCCGCGCACCACACATTCAATGGCCAAAGGCTTCGCCTTCAGCACGATCATCGAACGTCCCGCCAGCTTTTCCTCGAAAGGTTTCAGCTCCGGCGGCAAAGGAGCGTCCGCGCGAGCCACACGGTGATTCTTGATGATGGATTCAGTCTCATCAAACCAGTAGTGGCTCATCTGCGTCAACGCTTTGCCTTTATTAGGAATGCCATTCGGCATGATGCAGTCGAAGGCCGAGATACGGTCCGTCGCCACAAACAGAAGATGCTCTCCCAGGTCAAAGACTTCACGGACTTTGCCGCTCTTGACCTTTTTGATGCCGGGCAGTTCTAAACTTAATAAAGGTTCCATGTCAGGTATCGTTCAGATTATTTCTTCACTTCTTCCGGGATCCTCATCGCAAAGAATGAGCGATACACGAAGACCAAAGCAATCACCAGGAACAAACCGCCGATCGCGTACTTCGTGGCCGCGTTCTGCATCGTCACGGCGATCTCCACAGCCAGCAGACCGAACAGTGTCGTGAACTTGATGACTGGATTCAGTGAAACAGAAGATGTATCTTTGAACGGATCGCCCACGGTATCACCCACGACGGTCGCCGCATGCAGATCGGTATTCTTCGCGCGCAGATCCACTTCCACGATCTTCTTGGCGTTATCCCAGGCACCGCCGGCATTCGCCATAAAGATAGCCTGGAACAGACCGAAGAACGCGATCGAGATCAGATAACCAATGAAGAAGAACGGATCAAAGAACGGCAGAGCCAGCGCCATACAGAAGATGACGATGAAGATGTTCCACATACCTCTTTGAGCGTACTGGGTACAGATCTTCACGACTTCCTTGCTGTCCTTTACAGAAGCCTTGCTGGAATCCAGCTTGATATTCTCTTTGATATAAACAACAGCTTGATAAGCACCGGTCACAACCGCCTGAATGGATGCACCTGTGAACCAATAGATGATCGCACCGCCAATCAACAGACCGAACAGGATCGGAGGAGCCACTAAACTCAACTTCGCCATCACAACATTACCACCATAGGTGTTGATCAGCAACATGATAATACCGAAAATCATCGTGGTAGCGCCAACAACGGCTGTACCGATCAGCACCGGCTTCGCGGTTGCCTTGAAGGTATTGCCTGCACCGTCACCCTTTTCCAGGAGGTATTTAGCTGTTTCCGTATCAGGAGCGAAACCAAAATCCTTTTGGATGTCCTCTTTCAGGGTCGGGATCGCGTCCACCTGACTCAACTCGTACACAGACTGAGCGTTATCGGTAACAGGACCATAGCTGTCCACAGCGATCGTCACAGGTCCCATGCTGAGGAAACCGAAAGCGACCAGACCGAAAGCAAAGATCGGAGCCGCGAAAGCGAAGTGCGGAGGCAGCATCCCGGTCAGAGACGGATTGGAAACGGTCACCAGGAAGGAGATCAGCATCAGCACCATGATGCAGCCGCCCTTCCAGAAAGCGGAGAAATTGCCTGCGACCAGACCGGAAAGGATATTCAAAGAAGAACCGCCCTGACGGGAAGCGTTCACAACTTCCTGCACATGGCGTGAATTGGTGGAGGTGAACACCTTTGTGAACTCAGGGATCACAGCGCCGGCCACTGTACCGCAGCTGATGATGACAGACAACACCCACCAGAGACTGCCGGCGACCTTAGCATAACCGCTGTCCAGCAATGTGGGATCTTTGATCTCCAGATTGCCTAGGAGCAGATAGCTGGCACCAAACGTCGCCAGGATGGAAACAGCGCTCGTCACCCAAACCAGATGAGTCAGAGGCTGCTCAAAGTCAAAATCCTTCTTGCCGGAGAAGAGCATATTGCTCAGGACCTGATTGATATAATAGGAAACCAGAGAGGTCACGATCATCAAGGCGCGCATCGCGAAGATCCAGATGATCAGCTGAGCACACAGCACCGGGCTGACAGCCAAAGAAACGGCCAGGAATGTCACCAGTGCCACACCCGTCACACCGTAGGTTTCAAAACCGTCCGCGGTCGGTCCCACACTGTCACCGGCATTGTCGCCCGTGCAGTCGGCAATGACACCCGGATTCTTGGGATCATCTTCCGGCAGCTTGAACACGATCTTCATCAGGTCGGAACCAATGTCCGCGATCTTGGTGAAGATACCGCCGCAAATACGCAGAGCACTCGCGCCCAGAGATTCACCGATAGCAAAACCGATGAAGCACGGTCCCACTAATTCCTTCGGCAGGAAGGAAAGGATGGCGATCATGAACAACAGCTCGATGCAGACCAGCAGCAAGCCCACGCTCATACCGGAACGCAGCGGGATGTTCAAGGTAGCCAAGGGGTTCGCGCGGAAAGCGGAGAACGCAGTACGGCTGTTGGCTTGAGTATTGATCTTGATGCCGAACCAGGCCACACCGTAGGAACCCAGAATACCAAAAACAGAACATCCCAGGATCATAATGATCTGGGACATGCTCTTCTTTTCCAAAATACCGAAATAATAATAAATACAAATAGCGATCAGCACCCACAAGATCATCAAGAACTTGCCCTGCTGTTGGAGATATGTCTTACAGGTTTCGTAAATCAATCCGGAAACATTTCTCATGGCTTCATGTACCGGCAAACTCTTGGTCTGCGCGTACTGGAACAAGCCATAAGCTCCACCCAGGACACAAACGATCAACCCTATATACATGAGGGTCATACCGCTGATGGAATTCCCAAAAACATTAAATGCCGCCGATTTCAAATCAGGCAGATTGATATCAGCTTCGCTCGCGTGAGCACAGACAACACCGACCGCGGCCAGCATCAAAGCAGGCAACAGACGCTTCAACAAATCAAAACGACTTCTTGACATAATAATCTTTCTTTTGAGTAATCGCCGTGTGACGGCAAATCGCCACACAAAACTGACCTATCATCTATCACACTTCCCTTTCAAGTCAAGAATAATAAAGCCCCCTGCCGCATTGAATATGTTCGGCAAAAGGGGACTCTGTTCGGAAAAAATAGAGATTTAATCTACAACTTACTCATTCTCAAGGAGAATATAATCCAAGCCCAGCATGTGGTTGGGAATAGACTTGGGATTATTATCCACATATTCAAATGTCAAACGATGTTTCCCCTTTTTGAGCATGGATGAGGTCAGCTCTATTGGTCCCGTAGAAGTAACTACAGTATCATAAAGGTCAATTGGATTCCCCACTTTTTGTCCATCCAGATAAACCTGGAAAATGCCGTAATCGGGAGCTTTCGTCCAGGCCAGTCTCAAACGATAGCTCTGCGTTTTCTCCACGTTAAATTCAACAGTAAGTTTTTGTCCTTCTTTAGGATCTCGCCACCACAAATGTTCATCCTGACTCCATTCGCCTTCTGTAAATCCGGACATATCTTGAACAGACCACTGTCCCCCGGTACAGGAAACGACCTTCAGAGATTCTCCCTCAATAGCGCCTTTGACTCCATTCGAGGGCAGCGGATACCAATATCCCAGCCTTTCCTCCACGGGAACAGGCTGATAGGAATCTTTCCTGCCCGGTGCCAGATACCAGTAAACTGTTGCCGCGTAAAGTGTAGGACGATCATTCGGAAAATACTTTTCAATGTATCCCTCAAATCGTGTCTGGAAAGGAATATTATCCGCTATATGCCAGCGATTTACGGAAACATGTCCTTTATTCTTGGTGCAAAGCGTCTGATTATGCAGTCCATGCTGAAAAAGTGTCGGATCACACCAGGCATATCCAAAGTAATCCTCTGAGCCGGTGCCAAATGTAGATGGAAAAGCCTCCCCATCCACAAAGAACTTCTCATCCCCTTCACCCCACCAGCTGCCTTTAGGGTTCCAAACATGAAGCATCACTCCGCAGAAACGACCTTGTCCCTCTGTTATCAGCATTGGCCAGTCTATCTTCCGCTCCGGCGATTCCGGCAGAAAAACATCCCGATGCCACTTGGCATGGAAACGCCCCAGTTTTTCGATAGGCCGGGTCAGAGCGGAATGCTCCACACGAATGAAAACGACCTGGGAACGAGTACCTTCATTGATAACCTCCACCTTGGCGGATTTTTCAAACGGCATATACCAGTAAGAATACCACTCCTGATCTATCAAACCAGATGGGAGAGAACGATATTCATTGGCACCCGGAGCAGTTCCGAAGAAATCCCCGATGGGCACCCAGACTGCCGGTTCCTTATCATCATCCCAGGTGATCCTGAGAATGAGTTCACGCAATGTATTGCGCACTATCTCCTCGTCCGCGTCCAGTTTGATCTTCGCGCGCAATGCGGTAATGGCTCGCGGTCCCTTTAATTTCGCAACAGTCAAACAATCACCCGGAGCCAGATTCGCGTCCAGAATGCCTTCTTTTTTATTCTCCGCGTAAACGGGCTTCACGCCACGACTTTTGAGCGTTTCATTCGCGTTCATCAGTGCCAGCAGACTGTCCGGATCCAAATCTCTGCTGAATGAAGGAACACGTGTCTCCTTATCATAAAGACTGTAGGTGACATGGTAATAACTTCCCCAGCCCGGTTCCGCCACGATCTTGCACGATTTCTGGAACGGGATCGGCACATAGCAGTTCCAACCTTTGGCTACAACGTGATTCAGTTCAGAGTAATTAAAGGGGATCTGTGTGCAGTTAAAATACTCGGTGAAAGGCAGATCTACTGCCGGAACCGAAAATCCGTCAATGTAGATCTTCACATGTCCCTCGCCCGGTGCCGCTGACCAAATCCGCCAAATACAGCCGGGACCTTCCATCTCACCCCAAACCTGAGAATCACCTTCCTTACGCAGACATCCATCATTATCTCCATTCGCATCCCAAGCCAGATAATGTCCGTTTTCATACTTACTGGCACGGTCATAACTGGACCACTGGAGACATTTTTCCCCCGGTTCCGGCAGCACAGACAACTGTTCTAAATCAGTAATGCGTTTGACCAGATC
>JAFZAR010000070.1 GCA_017557085.1 Verrucomicrobiota bacterium
AGACCTTTGTTATAATCTGCGACAATGACGGCCCGGACTTGAGGAAGGCCCCGGAGGATATTCGCTTTGGCTTGTTCCAAGGTCAGAGGATCCAGAGAGAGAGGAGCTTCCGCGTCAAGACGAAGGAGCTGCTGCCGTGAGGCCAGGATGCGGGTTTTAGTGGAAGTGGGATAATCCAAAATCTCCTGCAAGATGTTGGTTTGGACTTTGTTTTGTTCCAGAAGACGTTTGACGCAAGCTCCCATTTCGTCGCGACCGACAGCACCGGCCAGAGTGACGGGAACGCGGAGCTCGGCCAGGTTGCGCGCGACATTGGCAGCACCGCCGGGAACGGAGGTCTCTTTATTGATATGTACAATGGGGACAGGAGCTTCCGGGCTGATGCGCTTGACACTGCCCCAGATGTAGCGGTCGAGGATGATGTCGCCAATGACCAGGATATGAGAGGAGGACAGCGCGTTCAGGATCTCGGCGGCGCGTGCGCGGGAAAGAGGGCTGTTTGTCAAAGTCGTATTCATAGCGCAATCAAGTTTGTTTACGGTTCCCGATTCAGTGGTCGGGTTTCCCAAGAAGAATAACGGGATCGGAGAAGGTTTTCAAGCGGAGAGCGCTTTTATAGGGTTGTTTTTTGCGGTAAAGGAGGATAGACTAAGGACGGCCGCGCTGCTTTTCGGAGTAACGCAGAATTTTAAAGAGAATTGACATGACAGAGATACCTAAAGCGTATGAGCCCCAGAGTGTGGAGGCTAAGTGGTATGATTTTTGGAACAAAGAAGGATGCTTTACCGCGGATGCGGCATCCAGCAAACCTGCTTTTTCGATGGTGATCCCGCCGCCGAATGTGACGGGCATCCTTCACTTGGGACACGTGCTGAACAATACGATCCAGGATATCCTGGCCCGCCGTGCCCGTATGCAGGGCTTTGAGGTTTTGTGGCTGCCAGGAACAGATCACGCGGGCATCGCCACTCAGGTGGTGGTCGAAAAGCGTTTGAAGAAAGAAGAACATCTGACGCGTCATGACTTAGGCCGTGAGAAGTTCGTGGAGCGTGTGTGGAAATGGAAAGAAAAGCACGGCGGCATCATCATCAATCAGCTGAAGAAGCTGGGCTGTTCCTGCGACTGGACACGCGAGCGCTTTACGATGGACGAGCGCTATTCCAAGAAAGTGGCCGAGGTTTTTGTGGATCTTTACAACAAAGGTCTTATTTATAAAGGCAAGCGAATGGTGAACTGGTGTCCGGTCTCGCTGACGGCGTTGTCCGATGAAGAGGTGATAATGAAGCCTCAGAACGGCAAGCTGTATTACTTCCAAGTGGAAGTGGCGGAAGAGCCCGGTACTTTCCTGACGATCGCGACAACACGTCCGGAGACGATCCCCGGTGATACGGCGGTGGCTGTGAATCCGAAGGATGAGCGTTTCAGCCGTTTTATCGGCAAACATGTGATCCGTCCGATCCCGGTGGAGCTGCCGCGCGAGCAGAAGCTGATCCCGGTCGTGGGAGATGAGGCTGTGGAATTTGAGTTCGGCACAGGTGTGCTGAAGGTAACACCGGCGCATGACAAGGTGGACTTTGAGATTGGCAAGCGTCATCACCTGCCGTTTATCGAAGTGATCAACGCGGACGCGACGATGGGCGAGCTGGCCGGCAACGATCTGAAAGGTCTGGATCGTTCTGTGGCACGCAAGAAGAGTGTGGAAGTGCTGACCAGTCTGGGCGCGATGGTGAAGGAAGAGCCTTACCAGAACAATGTAGGCTACAGCGAGCGCGCGGATGTGCCGATCGAGCCTCGTTTGTCTGAGCAGTGGTTTTTACGTTATCCGAGCCAGAAAGAGGCTCGCGATGTGGTCAACAGCGGCGAACTGAAGTTTTATCCGTCCCGCTGGGCCAAAGTTTTTGAACATTGGATGGTCAATATCCAGGACTGGTGCATCAGCCGTCAGCTCTGGTGGGGACACAGGATCCCGGTCTGGTACAAGGATGGCGAAATGCGCTGTCAGGTGACATCACCCGGTGAAGGCTGGGAGCAGGATCACGATGTGCTGGATACCTGGTTTTCCAGCTGGCTGTGGCCGTTTGCCACAATGGATGAGGCGACCTTCAAGAAGTTCTATCCGACAACGGTGCTGGTGACGGCGCCGGAGATCCTCTTCTTCTGGGTAGCCCGCATGATCATGGCCGGTTTCGAGTTCATTGGCAAGAAACCGTTCAAGGATGTTTATCTGACAGGTATCGTTCGTGATAAGCTGGGCCGTAAGATGTCGAAGTCTTTGGGCAACTCGCCTGATCCGCTGGATCTGATCGCGCGTTTTGGCGCGGACGCGGTCCGTATGGGCGTGATGCGCGCGGCACCGCTGGGACAAGATCTGCTGTTTGATGAACAGCAAGTGGAACTGGGCCGCAACTTCTGCAACAAGCTGTGGAACGCCTGCCGTTTCCGTCAGATGCAGGGTGGTGAAGTCGAAGGCGAGATCAACCCTGCGTTGCTGACCGGCGATGACAAATGGATCCTGTCACGTTTGGATACATGCATCCGCGAAGTGAACAAGGCTTTTGATGATTACAATTACGCGGAGGCCGTCCATGTGCTGTATCGCTTCTTCTGGAACGAATACTGTGACTGGTATGTGGAAGCCGCCAAGGCATCGCTGAACAGTGGTGATGAAAAACTGAAAGCCAATACCGTGGCCGTGATCGATTTTATCCTGAGCAATACGTTGAGGATCTTCCATCCGCTTCTGCCGTTCATTACGGAGGAGCTGTGGCAGGGAATGGGCTACAGCAAGGATATGCCTGAGAATCAAGGCGGCAAGACGATCATGAACGCTCCCTGGCCGAAACCGTTCGATAAAGATTTCTGTGAGTATTACGGCCTGAATGAGCAAATGCTGAAGTTCACGGAAGCCAAGTATGACCTGGTGGTGCAGGGACGCAATCTGCGCCGCGAGGGGAATATCCCGTCCAACAAAAAAGTGAAGTTCGTGCTCAAGCCGCTGACGAAGTTCGACGAGCGTGATCTGAACGTGATCAAGACTCTGTTGAATGCTGATCCGCTGGAAGTGGCCGAAAATTATGAACCGGCCAAAGGAACCCCATCCGGACGCAACGCGCTGGGCGAAATCTATCTGCCGATGGATGGCCTGATTGATGTGGAAGCGGAGCGTGCGAAACTGAAGAAGCTCCTGGAAAAATGCGAGGTGGAGATCAAACGGATCGAGGATCGTTTGAACAATCCGAACTTCTCGCAAAAGGCTCCAGCCGCAGTGCTGGAAGAAAACCGGAAGCGCCTGACCGAATGGCAGCAGAAACAGAAACAGTCACAGGACGCGCTGGCCGCGTTAGGAGCATAGTTGATTTTGAATATTCAAGGGGATACAGTTTTGTATCCCTTTGGAGTTTATAAGATATTGTAGATATGAAAAACCGTTTAGCAGTGTGCAGTTGGTCTTTGCAGGCCACAAACGCGAAAGAATTGGTAGAACGAATCCAGAAAGTGGGCGTTCATTATGTCCAGTTGGCGCTTTCGCCGCTGGTCAAAGATCCGGAAGCCTGGAAGGGTTTGGCGGATCTGTTCAAAGCAGCCGGGATCCAAGTGATCTCCGGAATGGCTGAAACGATTGGTGAGGATTATACATCGCTGGAATCCATCCGCCGCACGGGCGGGATCGTTCCCGACGCGAACTGGGAAGCGAACTGGACACACTTCCTGAAGATCGTGGAAGTGGCGAAAGAATTCAACATCAAACTGGTGACGTTCCACGCCGGATTCGTCCCGCATGAACCGGAAGATCCCACCTATCATAAGCTGCGCGACCGTATGCTGCAGTTGAGCGATTTATTTAGAGATAACGGTATGAATCTGGGATTGGAAACCGGTCAGGAAACAGCTCCGCATTTGAAGATGTTCCTGGATTCACTGAACTGTCCGAATGTCCGTGTGAATTATGATCCGGCCAACATCCTGCTTTACGGCAACGGGGATCCCATCAAGGTGATCGAGACTCTGTCGGGCTATATCGTGCAGTGTCACCTGAAAGACGCGACCCGCACAAAAGTTCCCGGAACCTGGGGAACGGAAGTAGCCGTGGGAACAGGTGAAGTGGATTGGAAACAATTCTTCACCAGACTCAATCAGATAGGATTTACCGGTGATTTCTCGCTGGAACGTGAGGCCGGAGATCAGCGTATCATTGATTTAAATACAGGTCGTCAGCTGGCAGAGAAGCTGATGGCTGAGATCAAGTAAACAATAAATAAGGATTCAATTATGGTAAAAGTTGGAATTATCGGTTTAGGGTTCATGGGAATGACCCATTTTCGCGCCTGGCAAAAGGTGGCGAATGCGAAAGTAACGATGGTTTGCGAAGCCCGTCCTCTGCCGGAGGATGGAGATCTGTCCAAACTGTTTGCCGGGAACCTGGGTTCCGGGGAAGGTCTGAAGATCGACTATAATCAGACCAAAGTTGTCCAGAAAGTGGAAGATCTGCTGAGCAATCCGGAGATCGATCTGGTGGACATTTGTCTGCCGACAATGGCGCACAAAGATGTAAGCATCGCCGCGCTGAAAGCGGGCAAGAATGTGATCTGCGAGAAGCCGATGGCCCGTACTTTGGCTCAGACGCTGGAGATGAAAGCGGCAGCAGAAGAGAGCGGCAAAATACTGATGCCGGCTCAATGTGTGCGATTCTTCCCGGAATGGAGTTATTTGAAACGACTGATCGATGACGGCCGTTATGGCAAGGTTGTGGCGGCGCGTTTTCGTCGTGTCTCCGAGGCTCCGGGCTGGGGTGTTTCCAGTTTTCTCAAGGGACAGGAATCCGGCGGTGCGCTGTATGATCTGCACGTGCATGATTTGGATTTTGTGCTGTACTGCTTCGGGATGCCCAAGGCGGTCTTTGCCCGCGGAGCAACTTATGCCAGCGGTGCGGTGGATCATGTCATGGCCAACTACATTTATGAGAATGGTGCTGTGGTGACAGCGGAAGGCAGCTGGGCTATGGTGAAGGGATTCGGTTTCGCGGCCGGGTTCACAGTCAACTTTGAGAAAGCGACGCTGGAAATGGATACCACCCGCGGTGCTGATGCTCTAAAGCTGTATGAACCGGGACAGCCCGCGCTGGTGATCCGTCCCGAAGGTGATGATGGGTACGTGGGTGAACTGCGTCATATCGCCGAAGCTGTGGCCAAAGGCACCAAGCCGTCAATACTGACCCCGCAGGACGGAGTAAATTCTCTGCGTGTTTGCGAAGCCGAAGAAAAATCGGTGCAAACCGGCCAGATCGTTACGAGCTAACTCCGCGGTGAGCTGACGCGCTCAAAGAAAACGTCAGATATGGATTGGCGAAAGATCCCGTTTACAGGAAGAAAAGCACTCTTAGATTGTATCCAAGATACAGGAGCCGAAGTTTTGGTTTCAAAAGGGTGCTTTTTTCTTATTTCTTCCAAAGCCAATAAAGATCAAACAAGAGAAGTTATAAAGAAAATATCTTTGGAAGGTTTGGACAGTATTGGCGAATTGATCCACACTTCTTCGCAGAGTTACCGGAGCATTTATAGTTTTCGCATGGAAAATAAGAATGGAGATGTCTATTTTATCAAAAAAATTTGCAGGAAATCTCCATTGTATTGGTTCCATAATCTTTTTCGATACGCAAGTTCGATACGCGGAGAAATCGCTGCGGAACGCCTGA
>JAFZAR010000071.1 GCA_017557085.1 Verrucomicrobiota bacterium
ATTTTTTATCAGGCCGGTCTCCGCAACCGCGGCAAAGGAACCGCTTCGCTTACACCACATAATATCCACATCAATCTGCCCAAAGACCGCGACTGGGAAGGACGCTCTTCATTTAACACGAATACAAAGGACACCTATTGCCAAATCATTTCCAGCGTCATCGCCAGAGAAATCGGTCTGCCCATGGCGGAATCGCGTCCTGTAAAGGTGCGCATCAACGGTGAAGATCTTGCGAATCCCATCGCGCCTCAATTCGGCTCTTATGCCGGGAATGAACCGATGAACAGTGATTTTGTTGACCGTCAATTTCCATTGGATAACAACGGCAATCTCTACCGTGGAAAGCGCTATGCCTATCCGCAGAATTTGGGTGTCGCTGATCTCGGCTGGAGAACGGAAAGCTGGACCACCTACACAAATGCTTATGTCAAAGAAAACAACAGCATGGAAAATGACTGGTCGGATCTGGTAGAACTGATCCGTGTATTGAACAAGACATCCAATGAGGAATATGTGGAAGCAGTAAAAAACACTGTGAATGTTGAAAACTGGATGCGTTACTTCGCGCTGAACACACTTTTGGCCAATCAGGAAACTTGTCTGGCGACCGGTGTTGGTGATGATTTTGCCCTCTATCGCGGAGAAAAAGATCCACGCTTTTCGCTAATCGTCTATGACATGGATTCCGTGATGGGACTGGGTGAACGCACGGAACCTTATCGGAAAACTATTTGGCCGATGAATGAACTGCCCGCCGTCAGGCGCTTCATGACAAACAGCGCGTTCTCACCGCTTTATTTCAAACATCTTCGAGAACTGGGAACTGGTATTTTTTCTCCGGAAAAGATGAACGCTCTTTTAGACAATGTACTGGGAGATTGGATCAGTCCTACCGCATTGAATAATATGAAAACATTCAATGCCAATCATGTGGCTTATGTGCTTTCGCAAATTCCCGGAAAATTTTCCATCAGCAATACATTTGAAGAGATCAACGGTTATCCCGCCGTTCACAAGGCGGATCTTCTGCTGGAAGGTACCGCCGACGCGGAACATACATCGCAGATTACCATCAACGGCATCCCCGTAGATTATACAGCTTGGCAAGGGAAATGGAGCCGACGGCTGGAATTGAATCCGGGATTGAATTTTATCATCATCAAAATTTATGATTTGGACGGCAATGAGATCGAATACAAAGAGCAGTACGTCTTGTACGATACCGGATCAACGCATATTCTGGACACAGATACGATCACAGAGGATACCACTATGACCGCGGCTGATGGCCCTTGGCAAATCAATAAAAAATTAACTATTGCCGCGGGAGCGACACTCACTATCGAACCCGGAACGTGTGTCTATCTGAATACAGGGGTCACACTCTCCCCAGCCAGAAATGCACGCATCGTGGCTGAAGGTACAGAGGAATCCCCTATCGTACTGGCCGGGATTCCCGGTGGTGGTCGCTGGTCCAGCATTACCTTTAATCATACCGGTGTGGTTCGAGCGGAAGGTGATCTCGAAAATCGTTTCTGTCATGTGCATTTTAAAGATTTTAATGGTGTCGCGGCCATCAACTGTAATTACGGAACATTCTTTCTGGATCATTTAACCTTTGGTACAACAGACTGTCAATATATCAATTTGAACTGGTGTTCCTTTATGATCAGTCACTGCCGTTTTCCGGAGTCCACCGGTGATATGCAGCTGGTTCGTGCCGCGGGCGGTACATTGATGGGAGGACGGGGCATCTTTTACCGGAATTATTTTGGGAAAGTTTACGGACATAATGACCCGGCTGACATCACGGATGGAAACTGGACTGAGTCCGGAAAATTCCAAATCATCGAAAATGTTTTCATGGGCAGCGGAGATGACCTGCTGGATTTGGATGGAACGGACGCGTGGGTCGAAGGAAACATCCTGATGCATTCCCACCAGAATAAATCCTGGGGCGGGGCCTCAGCCATCAGCGGAGGCAAAGACGAAAGCCGTACTTCCGAGCTGTATATCACGGGAAATCTTTTTTATGATGATGACCATGCGGTCAAAGCCAAAGACAATAATTTTCACGTTGTGGTCAATAATACGATCGTGCGGATCACAAACGAAGGTGGCAACGACAGTGACTGTGGGATGCTGGGCTGTGTGGATGTCGGATATGCAGAATCAAAGGGATACTATTTCCAGGATAACATTACCTACGACATCAAAAATGTTCTGCGCGGTCACACCAATGCTGTGATCACTTTCGAGGGCAATCTATTGAGCAAACCCTGGGACACCACAGAAGAATGGGCACGCGGTGGAAATAATTCCTTATGCGATCCGAAATTTACATATATTCCCGCTGTGGAAGAGACTTTGAATTTCCAAACATGGGAACAGGCGCAAATCATGAAAAAGTGGTTCGCTCCGCAAGCTGAATCCCCTGCCATTGGAACCGCTGAAAATGGTCGTAATAAGGGACTGTACACACACCGTGGTGTCAGTATTTCAGGTGAACCGTCCACTCCTGTCAGCAATAGAAATATTCAGCTTCAAATCGGTTCCTGCTACGGTGATTTCGGAGTAGATGTTCCCGATTTGCCCAACGGTGCAGGATATATCGCATACCGGTATCGTCTGAATCGGGACGGAATCTTTGGCGAGTGGAGCGATGAACATCCTATTACACAGCCGCTGGTGCTGAATAATCTGGAAGATGGTGTTTATTTTGTGGAGGTCTCCGGCAAGAAACATATCGGTGCTTGGGATGATGATCCTTATATGGGTGAAGCACTCTATGTGGCACGCTCCGCCACCTGGGAGATCAACACCAACGTATCCAGTGAACAAACTTTGCCGCGAGTCCGATTGAATGAGATCGACTTTAAAAAACGGCAGATCGAAATCCTGAATTTTGGAGATGAAGAAATTGATATGACAGGATTCTCCATTACAGACGATCCCGAACTGCCAGGGAAAATCGGATTATCTGAAATCGGTCAGTTGATTCCGAATGCATATGGTGTTATTCCAACCGGTGATCTTCTAACCTTGGACATACATGGAGGACAGCTCTATTTGATGCAGGGTGAAACGGTATGTGATTCTGTCAGCTGGGGACAAAACATCCTTGAATACACGCTGGGCCGCATGAACACGAGTCAATGGACACTTTGCACGCCGACACCTGGATCCGAAAATCTGTGTATCGAATTAGGAGACGTATACACACTGAAAATCAATGAATGGCTCACATCAGAGCAATCCATCGGTACAGATGATTTTATTGAAATCTATAATCCCGGATCGCTGCCAATCACGATGGGTGGTCTCTTTTTATCGGATGCCCCAATGAATTTGAACCGCTCGGCGATCGCTGGCAACACATATATTCCCGCACATGGATTCGCCGTCTTTATTGCTGATGGCAAACCGGAATCGGGATATGATCATCTGAATTTTAAACTTTCCGCGTCCATTGGCAGTATCTTCCTATCGGATTCAGAATCAAACATCATCGATTCTGTTGCCTATCATTCCCAGAAATCGGATATTTCATCTGGACGCGTACCCAACGGCGGTGATGTTATTTTAAGTTTCGATCCGCCTACACCGGGAACAAAAAATGTGGGTTACAGTCTGACACGACAGATCGAAACTGAAAGTGTCACGCTGATATCCATGACGAATCAGTGGAAGTTCGATCAAAGCGGAACGAACTTATTAAAAGCATGGAGAGAGAATGATTATGACGACTCCGAATGGGAAACCGGATGCGCTCTTTTTTACAATGAATATGAACCGCTGCCGGCACCAAAGAATACACCTCTCAAATTGGGCCCCGTTACCTATTATTTCCGCACGACCTTCGATGTGACTGAAGAAGAAGCGAACGATTGGAACAATCCTGATTCTTATTGGCAATTTCATCTGTATGCGATTTTGGATGACGGCATCGTGGTTTATCATGACAATGAAGAATTCTGCCGGGTCAATATGCGTGACGGTGATGTTTACTACACCACATTCGCAATCAGCAATGAAGGCCGACTGCAGGGACCATATGCAGTGGAACTGCCAAACCTCCATGCTGGCACGAACTATATCGCAGCCGAACTTCATCAGGATAAACCGGGCAGCTCTGACGCGGTCATGGGGATCGAATTGCTGGCCGAGCGCTATGTCACAAACTATATCCCTTCTGTCCCCTGCGCACGCATTAGCGAAATCTTTGCCGCGAGCCACACATATCGCTGGAATAAGGAAGATCTTTGTGACTGGATCGAATTATTCAATCCAACAGAGACTGCATTGGATCTGGGAGGAATGAGCCTAAGCAACGATCCCGAACAACCGACACGCTTTGTTTTCCCACCGAATAGCATTCTGGAATCGGGAAAATATTTGGTCATTTCCTGTTCTGATTCGCCAGTAGAATCGGGCAGTCCTGTTGCGCCGTTCGATCTGAGTAAAAATGGCGACACGGTTTACCTTTTCGCTGCTGACGGTTCATTGATGGATTCTGTCCGGTACGGTTTCCAAACTTCGGATCTGAGCATTTCACGAATGTGCTGGAGTCGGGATGACTGGCAGCTTTCCGCTCCTACACCGGGTAAGCCGAATCGGGCACTGGAGCTTGACGATGCCTGTCAAGTAAAAATCAATGAATGGATGGCCACACCCCGCAGCGGTGGTGACTGGTTTGAATTATACAATCCCGGCACTCGTCCCGTCGATCTCAGCGGCTATTACCTCACCGATGACCTTGGTGATCTAACGCAATATCGCATTCCCAATCGTTCCTATCTGGGAGCAGGTCTGCATGCGTGGATCAAGATCATGGCCGACGAGGAACTGGAGAAAGGTGCACATCATGTCAACTTCAAACTCAGCGGTTCCGGTGAAACATTGACACTGGTCGATCCCCGTGGAGCAATCGCTGACATCGTGACTTTTGCAAAACAGGAAAAAGGCATTTCCGAAGGACGTTATCCCGACGGCAGCGATTTGATTTATACATTTGAATATGATACACCCGGTGCGCGTAATATCCTGGGCGCATATCCTGATGACTTTGACGCGGACACCGATGGTATGCCGGATGCATGGGAATTGAAATATCAATTTGATCCTAATGATCCTTCTGACGCAACATTGGATGCGGACGGGGATGGATTAACCAATATTGAAGAATACTGGATACAAACCGATCCGCTGGATCCGGAAGATTGTCTAAAGATTTTCAACATCCACCTAGAATCCATTGAAAATGAGCGATGGGTGATATTCGAGATACCCGTCGTCCAAGGGCTGGATTATCTTGTGGAATACCGCACGAATGAACAACAAGCCTGGGAGACACTCGTTTCCCTGCCCGATATTGCCCAAACAGAATTACTCGAAATCAAAGCTCCGTGGCAGGAGCATGACAACGTTTTCTATCGTCTTATCGTTCTGCCCTGATAACAACGAATGAATCATATCAAAACAAAATCATTGCTAATAACAGGAATCCTCTGTCTGCAAACATGGGGAACCTTCGCTGGAGGTGTTTTTATCTCAGAATTTATGGCCGTGAACAACGGAAACCTGACAGATAAAGACGGCCAAAATTCAGACTGGATCGAAATCTACAACTCAACCTTTGAAGATGTTTCTCTCAAAGGATGGGGACTCTCCGACAAGGCTAAAAAACCGTTCAAGTGGATCTTTCCGGATATAGTCCTGAAAGCGCAGCAGCACCTTCTGGTATTTGCCTCGGGACGTGAGCAAAACTCTCCCGATGAAGAATTGCATTGTAATTTCAAACTTTCAGCGGAATCCGGTTATTTAGCGCTGACCGAAATCAGCGGAAAAACAGCTTCCGTTTTTGAAAACTATCCTAAACAGTATTGGGGTGTCTCCTACGGGTATACGGAGGATCTATCACAAACACGTTATTTTTGTAATCCCACACCCGGCACCGCAAATCTTTTGGGACCTCAGGACCGTGGTCCGATCCTTTCCGAACTTCAATACTCACCGGCACTTCCCGACCGCCCAAGTGTAGATCAACCCATCAATGTGACAATCCGTGTCGATCGAGGTGTGCAGGACACAAAGGCGGTTCTATTACGTTGGATCATCGGACGCAATTTGGATCTGCATGAAACCCCTATGTTCGATGATGGTGAGCACGGGGACGGAGATCCTGAAGACGGCATCTATGGTGCACACATTCCATGTGATGAATTTCAGGAAGGCTCTATCGTTCGTTGGTATATCCGTGCTGTGGATGCTGATGGGCATACCAGCCGCTGGCCTTATTTTCTGGATCCATTATGCACACCGGAATTCTTTGGAACTGTCATTGCACAGAATCCCCTAGAGACTCATTTGCCTGTGCTGGAAATCTTCCCTGATAACTTATCAATTGGAAGCGGTTGTCGTGGCTGTCTTGTCTTTAACAATGAGTTTTATGAAAATGTCTTTTTTCAAAACAAAGGTCAATCCACTGCTTTTTTCCCGAAACGCTCCTTCGGAGTAGAATTCAACAAAGATCATCAATTTCTTCTATTTGAAGGAATGGAGCGTTATTCCGATCTGCGTCTTATCAGTTCCTGGGGAGATAAATCAAAAGTTCGGAACTCAACTGCATACAGTTTCTTTGAACATATAGGTGTCCCTGCTCAAAAAAGTTTTCCTGTTCGCGTGCAGGCTCGTGGTGAATTCCGAGGTATCTATGATCTCACAGAAGACGGTGACGAACCTTGGCTGGAGCGTTCGGGACTTGATCC
>JAFZAR010000072.1 GCA_017557085.1 Verrucomicrobiota bacterium
ACCGGCTTTGTCCTGGATCTCTTTGAGGATAGCCCCCAGACTGCGGCCTTCCTTGGCAACCAGCTCCGCCATCAGCAGAGTGGCCAGTACGCCGTCTTTCTCCGGCACATGGCCCTTGACCGACAGACCGCCGGATTCATCACCACCAACGATAATCGGCTCGGACTCCATCAGCGCACCAATGTACTTGAAGCCAACCGGAGTCTCGTGGACCTTGACCCCATAAATCGAGGCGACCGCGTCCACCAGATGACTGGTCGGGACCGTGCGAACGACTGAACCGGTCCAGCCGCGGTTCTTGACCAGATGATACAGAGCCAGCGCAAGAATCTGATTGGGAACCAGAAAAGTTCCATCCGAATCCACTACGCCGAAACGATCCGCGTCACCATCCACACCCAGACCCAGAGTTGCTTTGCCGGCCAGGACCAGTTCACGAGCCTGTGCCATGCCCTCCGCGTTGGGTTCCGGACGATGTCCGCCAAAAAGCGGATTGCGCTCATCATGCAGACGGATGATCTCAACACCGGCGGATTCCAGCAACGTATCCAGATAACCGCGCCCGGCACCGTACATCAGCTCCACAGCAACCTTGATCTTGCTCTTTGCCAAGACATTAAAATCAATAAACTTGCGGATCTCCGCGAAATAAAGCTCACGGGGATCGATCGTCGCGCAAGTGTATTGACCGGGCAGCTTTACTTTCGGTTCCCAGCCGTTTTGCTGAAGCTCCGCGATGCGTGCTTCCAACTGACTGGTGATCTCCGCCGGAGCTCCCGCCCCGTTCCAAGTTGAAAATTTAAAACCTTGATATTCAGGAGGATTATGACTTGCCGTCAAATTGATCCCGCCCAGGGCTTTCTTGGCGCGGATCAGAAAAGCGATCACAGGGGTCGGCGTAGGCCCCTCGCAAAGAAGCGGTTCATAACCGTTCTGCTCCAGGATCTCGGCCACGGCCAGCGCAAATTCACTGCCCAGGAAACGGGCATCATGCCCTACGATCACCAAGGGCTTGAGCGCCGCCAGCGGAGACGCAGGATTCTTGCGCTCGGCAGTCAGATAATCCGCCACAGACTGGGCGACCACTCGGACGTTATCAAAGGTGAAGTCTCTGGCGATCAAGCCTCTCCACCCTGAAGTCCCAAATTTGATTTTTGGATAAGAGCTCATTCTAAACAGCTACCAGACATCAAGCCTCAACCTGACATCTAAACGCACCTATTGAAGCAACTTGCAGGACGTTTTGCAAGACTTTTGCCCCTTCTGCGTAAAAAAGACTGGGAGAAACCCTTAGGTTTCTCCCAAACACTACTCAGCCAGAAAGAATGCATTTTTCTCAAATGCTGTAGATTATTAGCAGATTTGTGTTTGCCCCTTTTGATTGAGACAAACGGAAAGAAAAGAACAAATATGAGTTGCATCAACCCATACAACACCTTGATTCAAGCAACATCCATGCCAAAACCATTGGTGCATATAAAAAAAATTATTCGGTTTTGGCAGGATTTTCTTGTTTTTTGGGACGTTTTGCTGCAAGGTATTGTGCATGAATTATACGAGTTTTTCGCGTAGATCGTTCTTGAAAACTTTGGGTGCCGCCACTTTGGCCGCGCCTTTCATCACACGCAACCTGATCGCGGCTCCTCCGTCCGAAAGAGTTCGTTTTGCCAGTTTCGGCACAGCGCACATGGCCAGAGCCGATATCAACGAGATCATTTCCCATCCCAATGTGGATTATGTTGCCGCCGCGGATGTGGACACTAACTACCTGAAGGAGATCAAAAGCGCGCATCCTGATTTAAAAGTTTATACCGATTACCGGGAACTGCTGGACAAAGAGAAAAACATCGACTGTCTGAACGTCTCAACTCCGGATCACACGCACGCCATCATGGCCATGAGCGCGATGAAGCGGGGCATCCATATCTATTGCCAGAAGCCGATGGCGCACGATCTCTATGAAGTGCGCAAGCTGACCCAATATGCCGCCCGGCACAAGATCATTACCCAGATGGGTATTCAGATCCATTCCCATGAACTGTACCGGAACACCGTCAAACTGATCCAGGAAGGCATCATCGGAAAGATCAAAGAGACCTGGTCCTGGCAGAGCGCCGTCTATGGCTCTAAAGAGACCCTGCCGACAACACCGGACCCGATCCCCAGTAATCTGTATTGGGATCTCTGGCTGAACGTGGCCAAGGAACGTCCTTATCTGGCGAAGTACTATCATCCCGGAGTCTGGCGTCACATCCTGGATCTGGGTACAGGTGCTTTCGGTGATTTCGGCTGTCACATCTTTGACAACGTCTTTTCCGCTTTGCAGCTGAAATCTCCCATCACCGTCCGTTCCGAATGTGATGAGACTCCCAATGAATCCTTCTGGCAGACCCGCACGGCCATTGACTATGTCTTCCCCGGCACGAAATACACCGCTGACAAGACCATCCACGTCCATTGGTATGACGGAGCGGAACGTCCGCCTCAGGAGATCATTGACCTGATCGGCGGTATCCCCGGAGCCGGCAGCCTCTTCATGGGCACCGACGGCTTCTTCCTGATCCCGCACTGGAGTATGCCCAGCATCTTCAAGAAGAATGGCGACAAATACGAAAAAGTTCCGGAAGTAGAGAAACTGATCACCCTGCCCGCGAACAACCACTGGCATCAATTCATCAATGCCGTCCGCGGCGAAGATAAGACGACAGCCGGTTTCAACTATGCCGGACCTCTGACCGAAGGTGTTCTCCTGGGCAGTGTGGCTTGCCGCTTCCCGCATACAACGCTCAAATGGAAAGCCAGATCCATGAAGTTCGACCTGAAAGAAGCGAATAAATACGTCAAACGTGATTATCGTCCTGGCTGGGGCAAGCTGTAAAATATGAATGAACAGAGTCACTCCCGTTCAACTGGATCACCGCTCGTTCCACTGATCCGGTGGATGCTGATACTGGTGATCTCCGCGGGATGGCTCCTGTGCGAAGAAGGGCAAGGCGCATCGGCTGAGACCGGTGCCTTGCCCTCTTGGTTATATCCCTGCGATATAAAAAATTTTTCCTCTCAAACTTTCATTTTGTGTCCGGGACAAAATGTCATTCAAATGCTGGATGACACCCAACTGAAAGGATCCTGGTCCATCCCGCCGAACGCGACAGGATTCGTCCTGGCACCCAACCCGAAAGATCCCAAACTAACGACTCTTTTCATCACCTGCTCCGACAATGAAACAGGCAAAGGTCATGTTTACGCGTTCGTAGAATTTGATCCCAGCCTCAAACCGGGCAAGTTTGAAACATGGGAAGCCGGCTTCGGAGCAAGGTCGCCCGTTCTCAGTCCTGATGGCAAAAGGCTCTATGTCTGCGATCACTTTGAAGATACGGTCACGGCTTATGATACTGAAAACGGCAAAAAAATATATCGGGTCAAAACCTCCAGAGCGCCTTTCAGTCTGGATGTGACACCCGATGGTAAACAACTCGTTGTCAGTCACAGTCTGCCGCGGATGGCTGCCACGGCGGAGGTCGTTGCCTGCGGGATCAGTCTGCTGGACGCGGCAAACGGAGAACTGGTAAAAGAATTTCTGCTGCCCAATGGCTCCATCGGTGTTCGTGATATCCGTATTTCTCCGAATGGACACTACGCGGCAACAGCTCACCTGCTGGGACGCTATACACTGCCCACCACACAGGTGGATCACGGCTGGATGAACAGCAACGCTCTGACCCTGATTGATCCGCAAAAACAGGAAAAACTCTGCACCCTTCTGCTGGACAACGTGGACAGTGGAGCCGCCAATCCCTGGGCCGTCCAATGGAGCCATGACGGGACACGGCTGATAGTCTCTCATGCCGGAACGCATGAACTCAGCGTCATCGCCTTTCAAAAACTGCTGGAAAAGATCCAAAAATTATCAAGCGATCAAATTGAAAACTTGCCCAACGATCTGTCATTCCTGACAGGACTGCGGGAACGGGTAAAACTCACCGGGAATGGCCCCCGATCCCTGGCCGTTACGGAACAAGCGGTCTATGTCGCCCACTATTTCAGCGACTCGGCAGATAAGATCGAACTGAACGGCGCGAAGCTGAAAGCAAAAAACATCCCCCTGACAAAAAACGACACGGCAGCCGCGAACATCCAAGACCCGGTCCACTGGGGCGAACAGCTTTTCAATGACGCTTCCATTTGTTTTCAGGGATGGCAGTCCTGCGCCAGTTGTCACTCTTCCGACGCTCGTGTGGACGGACTCAACTGGGATCTGCTGAATGACGGGATCGGCAATCCCAAGAACACCAAATCGCTCCTTTTATCCCATCAGACACCGCCCTGCATGATCACCGGCATCCGTGCGGATGCCGAGACGGCAGTCCGCTCCGGTATTCGCTACATCCTTTTTACGGTCCGTCCTGAAGCCGAAGCCCAGGCAATGGATGCTTATTTGAAATCACTCAAACC
>JAFZAR010000073.1 GCA_017557085.1 Verrucomicrobiota bacterium
AGAAGGCGGCGCGCGCTACTTCTGTGTGCAAACTCAGAAGACTTCCGGTTCCTCCAACACCAAGTGGATCACCCAGTGGCGTCCGACAGAGGATCAGGATGTAAACGATAACACATCCAAACGCTACGGCAATTACACATGGCCGCAATGGCTGCGTCTGCGCAAGGTTGGTCATACCTATTATGGTATCGTCAGTTCTGACGGTATAAACTGGGAAAAATTATGGTCTGAAGATACTGATACATGGGAAGAAGGTCCTCTGGTTCCCGTTGAAGGAGCAATGCCTCTGGCAGTTGGTGTCTTTGTGACTTCCCACAATGCTGACAGCAATGATTCTATTCTCACCGCTTATGATTTCCAGGCGTTCCCGCAGACTCCGGTCGCCTTTGAACATGCGTTGGAGGATAAGGAAATCACTGCCGGCACGACTTACAAGCTGGAAGCCAAAGTCAGCGGTTACAATCCTTTCACTTATGTTTGGAAGAAAGACGGTAAAGTCATTGCTCAGGGTACTGAGCTTTTTGCCAATTCTTTCAGCTATAAGATCGAAGCCGCGAAGGTCTCTGATTCCGGAACCTATACTCTGGAAGTGACCAACACGGCCAATGGCCAAACAACCACAAAGACCTCCTCTGCCAAACTGACGGTGGTGACTGACGTGAAAGCTCCGGAGATCCTGAGCGTTCAGGCGTTCGAGAACACTGTGGGTATCACCTTCAATGAAGCGGTGGATTCCACCAGCGCGACACAGGCCGCCAATTATACCGTGGCAGGCAAGACGGTGACCCAGGTCGAGCAGAGAACGAGTGACCGTGTGACACTGATCCTGAACAGCAAAGTGAGCACCGGTGCCTCTGTGGACGTGACAGTGAAGAACGTGGCCGACCTTTCCGGCAACAAGATCACCGAAGCGACGGCGACAGCGACAGCGGATTTCGCGCTGTCTGTCACTGGTAAGCCGTTCACGCCGGGTTATGCCGAGGCGATGGGCGGTGACGGATTCTTCATCAACAACCAGGGCCTTGTGAACTGGGGCAATTATGATGAAGACACATTCGTCTATAAGACCTTCACAGGTGACTTCGATATCCGTATGCGTGTTCTGGACCAGAGCTACACGACCCAATGGGCTCGTGCCGGTCTGCAGATCCGCACCGCTCTGGATACCGGCAAAGCGGCTCCGCACAGCGCTTATATGGAGATCCATCATTGTCCGATGAAGATGATGGATTGGAGTGACAGCCTGGGCGGTTACACCGAGCCTTATGACAATATCCATGGCGTGGAACAGGATGATTATCGCTATGCGGTTGAATCCAACGCCCGTCTTGCCAACAACGGCGGTACAGGCGGCTATGGCAATACCCGTTCCATCGTTGTGGATGGTGTTCGTACCTCTCTGGGCGACTTCTATCTGAATGATGGCGAGGCATGGCTGCGCATCGGCCGTGTCGGCAAGGTGATCAATGCCTACTACGGAATCAAATCCGGCGGCGAAATCTCCTGGACACGTATCAACAGCCAGACACTCAATGATCTGGGTACAGTTGCTTACGCCGGACCTCACTATGGTATCGAGGGCAATAACTTTGGTGCCACTGCCGGTCTGACCAATGAGTTCAAGAACCCGACCACCTATTTCTTCATGAGTGCCGCTAACTATGAAGAAGGTTATCTGGAACCGGTCGCGCTGCAAAGATCTCCTGTCAGCAAGAGCATCAAAGCTCCGGCTCCGTTCAGCCTGACTGTTACGGCCACCGGTGATCCGCTCACCTATCAGTGGTACAAAGACGGCAAGCCGATCGAAGGCGCTATCTTCGCGACCTATTCCGTGGATCCTTCCAAGGGATCTGATTCCGGTGAATACTACTGCGAGATCATGAACTTCGGTTCCGGAGCCCCCGACAAGGGAACATCTATCATTTCCGATACCGCGACTGTGGTCGTGGAAGAGGATACGACCGCTCCGACAGTGACCAGCTGCAGCTACTACGCGGGTGACAAATCCGTCACGCTGACCTTCAGCGAGACACTGGAAGCCACCTCTGCGACTACACCGGCCAACTACACAGTCATTGATCCGACAGGCAAAGAACTGGCGATCAATAATCTGACCCTCAGCAACAACTACAAGACTGCTCACTTCTACTGCGAAGGTTTGGAAGACGGTCTGGTTTACAATGTGAAACTGGGCAAGATCACGGATCCTTCCGGTAACGAAGTGGAACACAAAGATGTGACCTTCACGACGACCGTTTATCTGAACGGTGCGATCGCGAACTACTACAACTACAGCAGTGACAGTTATCCTTCCGCTCTCGCGGACTTCATCACTACTGTTTCCAATGGAACGGCACCCAGTGAGAAGGTCAGTTATGACTATCTGGAAACCCCGTCTGCCCGTGGTGATTACTACTGCGTGTACTTCAAGGGTCTCCTCATTGCTCCTGAAACCGGTAACTATCGTTTCGCGGTCAGCAGTGATGACTACAGCCAGCTCTATCTGAGTACCGACGCGACCGCGGCCAACAAGACTCTTGTGGCAGAACAGACTGCTTGGTGTAACTTCCGTGGCTTTGATACCGGTGCAGGCGGAACCGCTCCGACTCAATCCGGTGACATCTATCTGGAAGCCGGCAAGAACTACTACTTCGAGGGTTATATGCTGGAAGCGTCCGGCGGTGATAACTTCTCTATTGCATGGTCATTGCCGAGTCAGGGTCCGACCCGGATTCCTGATAACGCGACTCCGATCTCCGCGGCTTATGTGCTGAATCTGGAGGCCGAAGTCAATCCGGCCAATACGACTCTTGAGATCGTGAGCCAGCCGCCCGCAACGGTGACTGCTTATGAAAACGGTGCCGCTTCATTGCCGGTGGTTGTGAACTATTCATCCGATCTGGGTGATGTGGCTCCGACTTACAACTGGTACGTGAAGAACGACAATCTGACCACTGGTGCGTGGATGCCGGTGAGCTCTATTGCCTTCACCGATCCTGCTTCTGTGACCGGTGCGAACACCAGCACACTGCAGTTCAAGAATCTGGCCGGATGGGAACACTCCGGTGTTTATCGTCTGGACATGGTTCTGGCCGGTAAGACACTCTCCTCACAGGAGATCACACTGAACGTGGTCAATGATACCGAAGCTCCGACCGCCAAGGTCAAGGGCAACAACACGATGGAAAATCTCACTGTTGAATTCAGTGAAGTTGTTTCCGGTCTTGATGATCCGTCCAACTACAACATCAGCGGCCTGACTGTTCTGGCCGCGACCGCTAATGAGACAATGGATGTGGCCTTCCTGCAGACTACTCGTCAGGAAGAAGGCAAAGTCTATAATGTCAAGTTCCAGAATATCTATGATAGTGTTGGAAATACGATTCCCTCGAACTACTCAGCCAGCTTCACCAGCTTTGTCTGGGTACCGGGTTACACACTCCTGGAATGCTTCGATGTGGAGACTGCGGCTGCTGATCTCTTTGATACGATCCATTGGACTCCTGAGCTGAATGCTTATCAGGTACCCGCTCAGGCCGGTAATTATGTGGAGATCCTGAAGACGACATTCGATCAGGATAACTGCACGGAACGTGTCAGTGGTTACCTCGTACCTGCCGAAAGCGGTACTTATGAATTCGCTGGTTCCTGCGACGACGACTTCAAACTCTGGATCTCTCCGACCGAGAGTGTCTATGATATGAGCGATGACGTTGTCTGCTGGGAAGAAGGCTGGAACAGCAGTGGCGAGCGTATCTATGACTGGACCGGTGCGACCGGTACTTATGGAACAACTCCGATCGATCTGCAGGCTGGTCAGAAGTACTTCTTCACCGTAGCTCTGCGCGAAGGTACCGGCGGTGACTTTGTGTCACTGACCTGGAGACTCCTGCCGAACGCGATGCAGGCAAACGGCACAGCCCCGATCCTGACAGGCGATCTGTTAGGTATGTACATTGACGGTGATGCTTGCGAGCTGACGATCACCAAGCAGCCTGAAGATGTCACCGGCAAGGCTGGTGATTCCGTAGCCGTTTCCGTGGAAGCGACAACAGTCAATCCTTTCAACGCTCCGATCAGCTACCAGTGGTATCTGAACGGTCAGCCCGTTGCTGGTGCGACAGCCGCCTCCCTGACATTCACTCTGACACCTGATATGAATGGTGCTCTGGGTTACTGCGAACTGAGCATCCCCGGCAAGACCGTGAAGTCTCATGAGGCGAAGATCACTGTGGAAGCAAGCAGTGAACAGGTCAATCCGGTGACAGTCTCCGGTGTGGACAACACAGTCGTTGTGGCCTTTGACAAACCGGTGGATACTGAATCCGCGACAACCATCGCCAACTACACAGTGGCTGGCGCGATCGTGGAATCTGCCGCAATGCACGCGAACAGTGAAAACGTGGTCGAGCTGAAAGTCTCCGGTGAACTGGGCGACGTTATCGTGGTGACCGTGGGCAGCGTGAAGAACCTGTCCGGTCTGCCGATGAGCGCTCCTGTGACACTCGAAGGCGGTTATTGCAGCATGGATTACACCGTTCTGAATCCGAGCGGTGCTGCTACCGCTTACGCGACAGTGAGCACGGATGGTACATACACCCTCCATGCCGGCGGCGGTGACTATTGGGGTAACTCAGAAGTTGGCTGTCTGTTCCTGTACGAGGAAGTCGAAGGCGACTTCGATGTAGTCCTCTGTGTGGAAGACATTGAAAACAACAACGTCTGGTCCAAGGCCGGTCTCGCGTTCCGCGCGACTCTGGATGCCAACAGTGCTCATGCCTCTATGCTGGCGACACCTGTCCGTGTTCAGATGACCTATCGTCCGACGGCTGGTGAGACTTCACTGGAAGATTCAACTATCAGAAACTACGGTGATGTGACCTTCCCGAGCAACTGGATCCGTCTCAAACGCGTGGGCAATCTCTTCACTGCCTACCGTTCACTGGACGGCAACTACTGGACGTATGTCGGCGAGGTTACTGAAGCCAAGGCTCAGCTGCCTGCGGCGGGTTACCTCGGCATTGTGTACAGCACACAAGATCAGGATAACTATCACACCGCAATCGTAAGCGGATATAATTCTCAGTACGTGGCGCCGGCTCTGCCGACACCTGATCCGAGTGATTATACCTTCACGATGGTCGGCTATGAAGACGGCGGCGTGGAAGGCTTCTACGATTATGACGCTGAAACCGGTATGTTCTCCGTCTGGGGCTGCGGCTCTGATATCTGGGGAACAAGTGATCACTTCAGCTTCCTCTATCGTCCGGTTCCTGCGGGTGACTTCAGCCTCACTGTGAAGCTGAATGACTTCCCGGCCACTTCTAACGGCTGGGCCAAGGCTGGTCTGATGGTTCGTGAATCTGCCGCTGACGGCACATTCCCGATCGATTCACGCTATGTGGTGATGCACTCACAGAGAGCATACAACACAAGCAACGGTCAATTCAGATCCGCGTGGCGTCCGACCATCGGTCTGAATGTGGATGACGCTCACTCCATGAGCGGTCCGAACTACAGCTATCCTTGCTGGATGCGTCTGTCTCGCGAAGGTACCGCTACCCGCGGCTACATCAGCTATGACGGCGTCAACTGGGAACAGTATCTGGAGACCTACACCGGCGAATGGCTGGATGGTGACCTGGGCACCGAACTGCCTCTCTATGTGGGTATGTTCGTGACCTCTCACGATATGAACAGCTCTGACGCTTGTGCGTACTTCAGCAATGTGACCTTCGTGGGCGGCGATGTGCCTCCGGTTGGTGATCTGGAACTGTTCTACAGCATTGAAGGCGAAGACCTGGTTCTCCGCTGGGAAGCCGCCACAGGCGCAAGCCTGGAAGTGGCTCCGACAGCTGACAGTGCCAGCTGGACGATCATTGAAGGCGAACTGGTAGGCGGTGCCTATCAGGCCAGAGTCCCGATGGCTCAGGCTGCCGGATTCTATCGTCTGGTGAAGTAGTTCGATAACACTTGATTTGCGGGTGTCCTTCTCGTAAGGACACCCCCAAACCGGGAAAAACAAAGGCCGAAGTTTTGAAAAAAGCTCCGGCCTTTGTTTTCGCTTGTGACCAGGGAGAAAAACAGGGAAAATAGGCACTGAAGCAGAGAACTGCTGAATAGATTTTGAAGATGGATCCGCTGCTGATAAATCAGAATAAAGATACCGCTGTCCAGGTCAGAGAATGGCTTTCGGGAGCGACACGAAATTGGAACATTGCGAATCGAAAAACGCTTCTGATCGTGCCGGATCAGACTCGGACGGCACCGCTGGGGATGTTGTTCAAGGCATTTTGCGAATTGTGGCTGGAGTCTGCCGCCGCGCTGGATGTGATGGTGGCGCTGGGGACTCATCCGCCTATGAGCGAAGAAGCGATCTGCCGTCGCCTGGAGCTGACCGCGCGGGAACGCTCCGAGCGTTACGGGAAGGTGAGCTTCCTCAATCACGACTGGAGCGATCCCGCCGCGTTGAAGACGGTCGGCAAATTGTCACGCGAAACGATCAAGGATCTTTCCGGCGGTCTGTTCTCGATGGATGTGGAGGTGCAGGTGAACCGGAAGATTTTTGATTATGACCAGATCCTGATCATGGGGCCGGTCTATCCGCATGAGGTGGTTGGATTTTCCGGCGGCAATAAGTATCTCTTTCCGGGTATCTCCGGCGCGGAGATCATCAACTTTTTCCATTGGCTGGGAGCGGTCGTGACCAGTCCCGCCATCATTGGTCGGGCGCATACGCCGGTGCGTGCCGTGGTGGATCGGGCAGCGGCGCTGATAGATATTCCCAAGTTCTGTCTCTGCATGGTCACGGATCACCGGGGCGATCTGGCAGTGCTGACAGGCGGTACCCCGGAGAAAGCCTGGGCCGAGGCCTGGCCGCATACGGAGCGCCTGCATGTGACGTTCAAGGACCATGCCTTCCGTCAGATCTTATCCTGTGCACCGGAGATGTACGATGAACTGTGGGTCGCCGGCAAGTGTATGTACAAGCTGGAACCGGTGCTGGCCGATGGCGGTGAGCTGATCATTTACGCACCGCATTTGTCTAAGATTTCAGATACACATGGCGAACGCATTTTGAAGAACGGTTATCATTGCCGTGACTTTTTCCTGAAACAATGGGAACGGTATAAAACAGAACCATGGGGAGTGCTGGCACATTGCACACACGTTTTCGGAGGTGGACAGTATGATCCAACCAGTGGAGTGGAAACGCCCCGTGCCCGTGTGACTCTGGCGACACAGATTCCGGAGAATGTTTGCCGGCGTCTGAACCTGGGTTATCGCGATCCGTCCGGCATCCGTCCGGAGGATTTTGCTGATCGGGAAGAGGAGGGGATCCTGCTGGTACCGAGGGCAGGCGAGATGCTCTACCGGCTGAAGAGCGCAAAGTAACAAAAAAGGCGTGAGACAATCCTCACGCCCTTTTTGTAAAGAGTCTGTTTACAGATTCGCGCCCACGCCGGACTGCCAGCGCCAGACATCTTCGCACATTTCATCTACACCGCGTGTGGCTTGCCAGCCAAGCTCGGCTTTGGCTTTGGAGGGATCGGCATAGCATGCGGCGATATCGCCCGGACGACGCTCGACGATCTCATAAGGGATGGTCTTGTTCGACGCTTTTTCAAAAGCCTTCAGCAGCTGGAGAACGCTATAGCCGTTTCCGGTACCCAGATTGTAAACGTCCACGCCGGTCTTAGTCAGCGCGCGTTTCAGCGCGGCCAGGTGACCCAGCGCCAGATCGGTGACGTGGATATAATCACGCACACCTGTTCCGTCCGGAGTGGGGTAATCATTGCCGAACACTCGCAGTTTGGCCAGCTTGCCGGTCGCGACCTGTGCGATATAGGGCATCAGATTATTGGGAATGCCGCGCGGAGATTCGCCGATCTGTCCGCTCTTGTGCGCGCCTACCGGATTGAAGTAGCGCAGGATGGAGATGCTCCATTCCGGATCAGAAACGGCGACATCACGCAGAATCTCTTCGATCATCAGCTTGGTGCGGCCGTAGGGATTTGTTGCGGAGAGCGGAAAGTCCTCGCGGATGGGGAGCGACTTGGGCAGGCCATAAACAGTCGCGGAGGAGCTGAAAACGATGCGCTTGACACCGGCCTCCTGCATGGCTTCGCAGAGAACGACCGTGCCGCTGATATTGTTGTGGTAATATTTGAGAGGCACAGAGACCGATTCGCCGACCGCTTTCAATCCCGCGAAATGGATGACGGCATCGATTTTGTTTTCGGAAAAGATCCGGCGTATCGCGTCCGCGTCCAGGATGTCATCCTGATAGAATTTGACGGTCTTGCCGGTGATTTTCTCCACACGCTTCAGGGCATCAGGACTGCTGTTGTAGCAGTTGTCCACGCAGAGGACTTCATAACCGGCTTCGAGGAGTTCTACGGCGGTATGACTGCCGATGTAGCCTGCGCCGCCTGTTAAAAGGATTTTTGCTGACATAGTTATTTGATCTCGACCTTTATCTTGGCACTGAAAATGGAATCCTGATCACCGCGGTTATGGATGGAATCATAGATGTTTTCCAGGGTGCGTTTCACTTTTCCGTTGAAAAGTTCCTTACCTTCGTAAAAGACGGTAACAGGCTTATTCAGATCCATCATGGAGTCATTCAGCAAAATGTAAAGCTCGCTGTAGTCGCATTTTTCCAGAGTGATGGTGTAGCCTTCACGCTTGGCGATCACGGTTGCTCCTTTGCGAGCCTGTTCTTTGGGGATCGCCAGCCAGTAGAACTGCAGGGGCATGGCATCGGCTTCTTCCTGGCGCCAGGCAACTTTTTCGGGCAGGAAATTCCGGCGGAACTTAGCCATCCAGGGGATC
>JAFZAR010000006.1 GCA_017557085.1 Verrucomicrobiota bacterium
TATTTGCTATTTCTTGCTTTTCCATACTTTCTAATGGTGATTTTGGGATAAAAAGGAATGTATTGCGCGATCGGCTTAAAAATTGTATAAGAAGAGCGTGTTGCTTTGTTGTGTTTATCCTATTTAGTTTGAGTGTATAAGCAATAAAAACAACACAGAAGTATCAAACATCAAAATTAAATCAGTATGAAACGATTCTCGATCTTATTAGCGGCCGCGTTGATTGCCGTAACGGTACAGGCACAAAATTTCCCCGGACAAAGGAGATCACCCAACGACACTTTGCAGTCCGTAAAAGTCAATCCGGACAAAAGTGTAACCTTCCAGATCTATGCCCCGGAAGCCAAGAATGTCCAGCTTTCCGGCGATCTGGCATGGGGTAACGAACGCGCTAAGTTCACGAAAAACTCAGAAGGTGTCTGGACTGCCACTCAGAAAAATGACAAAGTCAGCATTTACCGCTACGGCTTTATCGTTGACGGAGTTTCGATCAATGACCCCAAGGCGAAAGTCAGCCGGGATATGCCGTCTTATGTTGCCGTAGATCCCGATGGTACCGCCTTCTGGGCAATGAAAGATGTCCCCCATGGTGCCGTATCTCAGATCTATTACAAATCAACGACCTTTGACAGAACAAAAAGCATGCACATCTATACTCCGCCCGGATACAATCAGATAGACAAACTGCCTGTTCTCTACCTGATCCACGGCGGCGGTGAGAATGACTTTGTGTGGTCGAATGTGGGACGCGCCAATTTCATCATGGACAATCTGCTGGCCGAGAAAAAGTGCGTTCCCATGATCGTTGTGATGCCTGACGGCGGTGTCGGCATGAATGTGGAAAAATTCACGGATGAAATGATGAACGATATCATCCCTTATGTGGAGGATAACTATAAAGTCTTCAAAGATAACGAACATCGCGCCGTGGCCGGTCTCTCCATGGGCGGACTGGAAACCATGGACATCTCTCTGAAAAACTATAAGAGCTTTGCCTATGTTTTCCCCATGAGCACGGGATGGTTCAGCGATTCACCGGCTTACGCTCAATGGGAACCGTATCTGAAAGAACACGCGGAGGAAATGAACAAATACTTCAAAGTCTATAAATTCTTTATGGGCGGAGAAGAAGATATCGCGTATAAGAACGGCCAAAAGACACTTGAAACCTTTAAAAAATGCGGCGTGAAGTATGAATACTCAGAAATGCACGGCGGTCACTCCTGGTACGTCTGGAGAGACAACCTTCAGGATCTGGCACAGCTGCTGTTCAAATAAGCGATTTGACATCAGGGTATAATACACCCTGAACTTGATGAGAGGCGGGACTAATTCGTAACTCAAACGTCCCGCCCTAAAATCGTTAGAACGGTGTGATTATAACCGATTCCTAAAAATAAAGTCAACACACCTGTTCACAAATATCTTCCTTGATATCCTTTTATTCCCGCTTCTTCGGAGGAGATATTTTTTCCGCAAGTTTCTGGATATAAACGTACAGCGAAGGGATAAAGAAGATACCCAGAGCACTGGCCATCGTCATACCGAAAAAGACAGTCGTACCCAGAGACTGACGGCTGGCCGCGCAGGCACCGGAAGCGATCACTAGCGGCAGCACACCAAACAGGAACGCGAACGAGGTCATCAGGATCGGACGCAAACGCAGTCCGGCCGCCTCAATGGCCGCTTCCTCAATGCCCATTCCCTTGTCACGACGCACCTTGGCATACTCCACGATCAGAATGGCGTTCTTGGCCGCCAGACCCAGGAGCATGATCAGACCAATCTGGAAA
>JAFZAR010000074.1 GCA_017557085.1 Verrucomicrobiota bacterium
ATATTATGCAGGAAATTTTATTAAGTGTCATCATGGGGCTGGGGCTCAGCGCGGCTTGCGGTTTTCGGGTATTTGTTCCGATGCTGCTGATTTCTCTGGCGGAACGCAGCGGGCATCTGACTCTCAGCGAGGGCTGGATGTGGCTGGGTTCGGACGCGGCTCTGATCGTGTTCGCGACCGCGACCGTGGTGGAGATCGCGGCTTACTATATCCCTGTGCTGGATCATTTTCTGGATATCCTGTCGGCTCCGGCGGCAGCTGTGGCGGGAACGATCGCGGCGGCGGCTGTTTTTGTGGATATGTCGCCGATGCTGAAGTGGACGGTGGCGATCATTGCCGGCGGCGGTTCGGCCTCGATCATCCACGCGGCCAAGACGGCCGGGCGCGCCCTGATCAGCGGAACGACTCTCGGAACGGGGAACTGTCTGGTCTCCACCGGGGAGATGGTCGTTTCGGCCGGAGTCAGCGCGGCCAGTATGCTGATGCCGATCCTCACGATTTTTATCCTGCTGCTCATTGGCAGCGCGATCGCATGGGTCTATCATAAGATTTTTTCACGCAGGAAGATCAGTCAGGAATTAGAAGTCCGGCCATAGCTTGTTCTTCACTTGGAAAATTGGAAAAGTGTAGTTTTTGACCCTCAAATTTATAGGAAAAGTGTATTTTTTCAATATAAAATTTATAGGAAAAGTGTAGTTTTCTTATTGATTTTTTATAGGAAAAGTGTAGTTTTTGGGGTGTGATTTTATAGGAAAAGTGTATTTTTATGCTTTTTAGAAAGATTCAATCCCGCATCCAGCAGTACCTGAAGTCGGATCCTAACAAGGTGCTGATCGTTTCCGGAGCCAGACAGGTGGGCAAGACCTACATCATCCGGGATATCGGCGGCAAGCTGTTCCGTAGTTATGTTGAAATCAACCTGCTGGAAGATTCTCTGGGGGCAGGCTTGTTCAAAAATGTCCGGACGGTGGAGGATTTTTATCTGGCTCTCAGCATGAAGGCCGGGAACAAGATGCGGGATAGAAAGAACACACTGATCTTTCTGGATGAGATCCAGGCATATCCGCATCTGCTCACTCTGTTGAAATTTCTCAAGCAGGACAATAAATACACCTATATCGCCAGCGGTTCACTGCTGGGTGTGACACTGGCGGAGAGTTCTTCCATCCCGATCGGGAGTATCGAGGTCATCCAGATGTATCCTCTTGATTTTGAGGAGTTCCTTTGGGCAAATGGTTTTGGGGATCACGCACTGGACGAGCTTCGGCAAAAGTTTCTCGACAGGGAGAGCCTGGATGAACCGATCCATTTGCGTTTGATGGATTTGCTGAAGAAGTATCTGTTGGTGGGCGGTCTTCCCGACGCGGTCAATTCGTACCTGAAAGATAAAAATATCGCGAAAGTCCGGGCTATCCAGCGTGAGATCCATGAATACTACGGACTGGACGCGGCGAAATACGACGGGGAGCATCGTCTGAAGATCAGGAGGATCTTTGAAATGATCCCGTCTCTGCTGGAAAACAAGAAGAAACGTGTTGTCGTTCAGGATATAGAAAACAAGAAGGGCAAACGTTTTTCCGATTATCAGGATGAATTCGACTATCTGATCAGCTCCGGCATCGCGCTGGATGTCAAAGCGATCTCCAATCCGGTTTTCCCGCTGATCGAGTCCAGCAGCAAGAACTTATTGAAGTTATACTTGAACGATGTGGGCATCCTGACGGGCATCCTTTATCAGAACAATATCCAGGCCGTGCTGGAAGATATGAACAGCGTGAATCTGGGCGCGGTCTATGAGTCGCTGGCGGCCAGTGAGCTGAAAGCGCACGGGTTCCGGTTGTTCTATTATGACAACAAACAGAGAGGGGAAGTGGATTATCTTGTTGATGATTATAATACTTTGTCGGTGGTGCCCATCGAGGTAAAGTCCGGCAAGGATTATTCGGTCCATAGCGCGCTGAATCATTTCGTGAAGAGCGGGAATTATCCTGTGGATCATGCTTATGTCTTTTCCAATGAGCGCATCATAAAGGATGTGGGGCAGGTGCGCTATCTGCCGATCTATGATGTGATGTTTTTGACCCCGAATGCTTGATAATGAACTCCCGTTTTTTTGTTTTTATCGTTTTTCTCGCTCTGGCTGTGATGGTTTCGGCAGAGTGCGCTTATCAGCAGGTCATTCTTCGTCAGCGGCCCGCGGCGTATTACCGTTTCGATGACGCGGTGTTGCCGGGCGGCGACGCGCTGAAGTCGCTGGGCAGTGTCAATATCACGAACACGGTCTATTATCCCGCGCGGAGGAGTTCGGTTGAGGGTGCCGTGCAAGGGGATGCCGGAGCCTGGTTTGAGAAAGGCGGCACCCGTGCCGTGGGGCAGAAGTGGCTGGATCCTTGGCCGGTGTTTTCCATCGAGCTGTGGGCAATGCGCGCCGAAGGGGGATCGGTCTCCCGCGCG
>JAFZAR010000075.1 GCA_017557085.1 Verrucomicrobiota bacterium
TTCCGAAGCGAGGTTGAAGCTGCCGAATCCCCATTCGGGTTCATTGCGCATGAAGTAGCCGATCAGCCAGGGATCATCTTTGTAGGAGGTGAGCCCCTGAGCGAAACGGATGGAGTTTTCTTTATACTCATCGCTGTACACGTCCGGAAAATCACGGAAAAGGGCGGTCTTTGTGCCGGGGAATCCGTTCAGCGGCAGAACGTAAGGGATCTGCTGGCCGCGCATGGAGTTGAGATCGGACCAGTTGCCGATGGTGTTGAAGCCCCAAGCGTGAAGACGGTGCAGAGTGATCGTGCGCCAGTGGTACTTCCAGTCTTGTGTGCCGAAAGCACGTATCAGGTTGGCTATGGGGAAGTTCACAGTTGGACTGGATCTCCAGTTGCGGCTGTTGCTCGGTGCAAATTCGGGTGTGTCGGGCAGCCATTGGAAGAGCGGATCCATGCCGGGAACGATGTAAGTTGCGTCGCCGGGGTTCACGCAGTCCAGTCCCATGCTGAAGAAGCCGCATCCATCCGGATCGACCATCCACCAGCGGGTTCCGTCATGTTCCACACGGAAGAATCCGGAAGCGTCAAAGCGTTTTTTGAATGTTCCGCCGTAAGGACTTAATTTTGTGGAAGGCCGGGCAGTCCGAGCTTCTTGGAGCGCGGTTTGAAGCTGTTCTTTCAGCGCCTGGATATTGGGTGTTTTGCCGGGCCAGTCTCTGAGAGTGCTTTGTCCCATTTCGTCCACCAGTTTGACATCGGGGACTTCAAAATCAGGATCTTCGCTGAGCAGAGCGATATTGCTGATGTAGAAGACTTCCTGCGGTTCGCGTTCGGTCAGCTTAGCACCGATGGCAAAGTGATCCAGCTCCTCGATGGGGAGCCGTTTTCCGGAGATAACGCCTTTCAGACGGGCCGGATCGCGGCGCATGAAGACGGATTGAGCGTTCAAGTAGCTCAGCGGGAAGGTGACACGGGTTTTGATCCGGGGCAGCAGGCCGATGTTGGCGTGAAGAGTTTCCCCGTTTTGGCCTTTGGCGTAGGCGCGCAAGTAGAAGGAGCCGGAGTGCTCCGCGTCGTAGTAGATATCAAAAGCAAGGCATTTGGCCTGATCCCATTTTTCCGAGCGTAACTCAATGAAATTGTTTTCGTTATCGGTGGAGATCTTTAAAGCCGTGCCTGTGAATTGAGGTGCGTTATCCACAAGAATGGTATTCTCCCGCTGTGCCGAAAGAGATTCCAAGTCAAACAGCTGGACGGTCTTATTTCCATAAACGGATTCGGACTGGGCAGAGTTCGCGGCTGAAGGCAGCAGCACGCTTGCGCACAGTATGAATGCCATTGTTTTGAATATCTTACACATACGTTTTGATGCTAGCAGGTTGGCGGAAAAACGTCAACAGAGAAAAATAGTGCAAAATTTTATAAAAATGCGAGTTTTGGTTTGCTTTTGCAGGGAAAAGGTTGTTAGATATCTCCAACAAATTCGGCTTTAAGTCGTCGGCTTCGGAAGATGCCTTTTCGAGACCGTAAGAGGCTGGAGCGTTGTTTTAACAATTAAATTAAAAAGAGTTATATTTATGGGTAAGTCTATTTTTCACTCAAGTATTGAAGGTGGTCAACACGGTCCCAAGGGACTGGAAGGTTTCTTAGCGTTCGCCAAACAGGCAGGCGCAGCCGGCGCTCAGCCGACATGCTACATGCTGGAGAACGGCAAGGGCGGTTTCAAAACAGCCGCTGAGATCAAAGACACTTTTGCCAAGTACGGTCTGAAGTTTGACGGCATCAGCTGTCACTGTGTGACCTGGGTATTGAATGCCGCCTGGACGGGTTCCAAGACCATACTGCCTTTCCTCTCCAGCGAAGTGGGTAAGAAATCCGCTCCGGAGATCGAACAGTGGACCGAGGATTATCTGAAGAAACTGATGGATCTGGCCGCTGAATTGAAGGTCTATATCCTGCCGATGTTCTGGGGTCCTGCTTTTGGTTGGGAACTGGCCACGGGTTATCCCTGGGGTTTCTTCAAAGCCGGTTATGACCTGATCAAAGAGGGTCAGGAACGCTTTGTCAAACAGACTGCCGCCATCCGCAAATACGCCAATGAGCGCGGTATCTATCTGGCTCACGAGATCCATCCGGGTACGGCTGCCTGCTGCGCCGATGATTTCAATATGCTGGTGGACATCTGCGACGGTGACAAATGTATGACCGTCAATGCTGATCCTTCTCATTGCTGGGAAGGTGAGGATTGGGAGACCCGTTTCACCAAGGTGGGTGACCGCGTGATCGGCTGCCATGTCAAGAACCATGTCGTCCATAAGGGAATGCCTCTGCGCAGTATGGAAGCGGATTGGAAGAAACGCGCCATGCAGTTCACCGATCTTCCGAGCGGCGATCTGAATCTGGTCCGTTATGCCGAGCTGATGGAGAAGATCGGCTATGCCAAGCGCTACTGCCAGGTGATGGGTACTGCCACTGCTCCGCTGGTTGTGGAAGCCGAAAGCGCATTCCGCGATGGCGATGCCACCAGTGCCAACGGCATCAAGTACGTTACCGAAGAGCTGTGCTTCCCGATGGCGGAAGGCTGCTTCGAGGACGGTCTGGGCGCTCAGGATTAATCACGCCTGAAGGTCAAATAAGACTTTAACAAAAGGGACGTTGGGGAAAACCCCGCGTCCTTTTTTGCATTTTGGTATTGCTATAGGAGGGGAAAAGGAGTATTCTATCTTTTAGTTATGCTACTAAGCAAGATTAGTAGCTCTTCTGCATAACTGTTTCTATTCATCATGAGACCCTGGGTTCGTCCGGCTATGGTCGTTACACCGTTGGTCGCGGGAGCTTTTTTCCCCGCGGCGCACACCCTGCAGTGGTTTATCCGCTACGGGCTGATCTTTATGATTTTCATGGCCTGCCTGAAGATCCAGTTCGTCCAGATGGTCCCGCGGCGGACACACTGGTATGTGCTGGGGGCTAATCTGGCGATCAGTCTGCTGGCTTTTTTCGGACTCAAGCTGCTGGCTCCGGAGCAGCTGGATCTGGCTCTGGCCGGTTTTTTTGTGGGGGTGATGCCGACGGCGACAACGGCGGCAGTGGTGGTCTCGTTCCTGCACGGGCGTGTTTCTTATGCCGTGACGGGGTTCATTATCACGAATTTCTTTGTAGCCTGCGCGCTGGTCTGGCTCATCCCGATGACCACCGGGCAGTATTCCTGGGGACTGGCGGGAGCCGTGGGCAAGAATCTGCTGCTGGTGACGGGGCTGCCGATGGGACTTTCCGTTGTGGTGCGCCGGGTGATACCAAGTGCTAAGGACTGGCCCAGCCGGTACAGTTTTGTTTGTCTGGCGGTCTGGTCTTTCATGCTGTTCATCCTTTCCTCTATCGCGCGCCAGCATTTCATTGACCGGCCGGAGGAATCACCGATGACGGTAGTGCTGATCGCGCTGATCACGCTGGGGCTGTGCGTCCTGAATTTTACGGTAGGCCGGGCGATCGCTCCCCGCAAGTATAAACGGGAAACGGCTCAGCTGCTGGGTCAGAAGAATACGACGCTGTCCATCTTTCTGGCGCTGCACTTTGCCAATCCGCTGGTGGCACTGGCTCCGACTTTTTATATCCTCTTCCACAACATCTGGACGGCCAGCCTGATGTACCTTTACGACCATCACAAGAGTCTGCGTCAGGAGCGTTACCGCCGATGCCGGGCGGCCAGGTAGATGCACGATCCACGCGTCTCCGCGTTTTTCTAACCCGGAAGGGGGAATGAAAAAGCAGTCAGATGATCCGCCTGGCTGCTTGTTATTTGAAAACGAATCCGCTTATTTCTTCACACGGAAGAATTTTTGACTGCCCTGCGCGGGCGCGTCCTGATAGGGGCTTTCCGCGGGGACTGTTGTCCAGTTTTCCAGATCATCGCTGGATTGGAGTTCTCCGCTGAAGACCAGTTTCATCCCGGCGGGATCCTTTCTGCTGACAAAGAGATAAGGTGCTTCCGGTGTCCAGGTGAAGAGTTTCTCCGGATCCAGCCAGTCCAGCTTTACCGGATCATCCCATCCTTCTGTTCCTTCCACATAATAGACGTTGGGATAAGGGAAGAAACTGGAGAAAATTTCTGAAGAAGAGATGTCAGAAGCTACTTCCGGACAATTTCCTTTGAAATAGACACTTTCCAATGAACGACAGCTTGAAAACGCATAGCCTTGCAGTAAGCTGACTCCAGTGCCAATGGTAACTTGCTTTAGGTTAGAGCACCCCAGAAATGCTCCATCACCTACAGTTTGGACCGTATCCGGGATATCTATCGAAATCAAACTTCTAGCCGCGTAAAAGGCAGAATCTCTAATGACTTTCAATGAAGAAGGAAACCGGACTGTTTCCAAAAAAACAGTCCTGACAAAAGAATAATATGCAAACTCTGTGACACCTTCCGGGATGAAATATTCAGCCTCCGGTCGGCTGCATGGATATTGAAGCAGTGTTGTGCCTTCTTTATTGAAAAGAACACCGTCTATGGAACGGAAGAACGGATTTTCTTCATCCACAGTGATTTCCTCTAATCCCTCAGCCCAGAAAAAAGCTCCGAATTGATAAGAACCAGAATTAATATCTTCTACACTGGCCGGGATATTTATCGTTTTGATTCCAGTGCATTTCGTGATAAAACCCGAGCCAATGGATTTAACTCCATTAGGGATTTGAAGCTCCGTTAGTTTTTCGCAGCCCGAAAACGCTCGAACTCCTATAGATTCTACACCAGGAGGGATTTGTATTGCCGTTAAATTAGTGCAGCTATCAAATAAATCATTTCCTATGTACTTAAGATTTTCGGGCAGCTGGCAGCTTGTGATATTATTTTTATCATTGCCCCAAAAGTAATAATCGATCCCGGTCACTGTTTTACCATTGATTTCATTGGGAAAGACGACATCCAGATCTGTGCCCAGATAGTTGGTGATGATGGCTTCATCAGCTTCGATCCTGTATTCAAAATCCGAAGGTGTTGTTTCCGCCTGTGAGGAAGTCAATACCATCCAGTAGAGGACAACCGCTGTCAAATAAGCAAATAATCTATTGATATTCATTGTATTCTGTTTGAAAGATCAGATTCATTTCCAATCTTTCATACATTTTATTCTACACCTTTCTTGCATTTTTTCAA
>JAFZAR010000076.1 GCA_017557085.1 Verrucomicrobiota bacterium
AGAGTCTGAACCTCCGCGACAACGGATTTAATGTGATCGTGGGTCAGCGCCCCGGCGGCAAGAGCTGGGACCGCGCAGTCAAAGACGGCTGGGTTCCCGGTGAAACTCTTTTCACTTTTGAAGAAGCGGCCAAACGCGGCACGATCATTCAAATGCTCGTTTCCGACGCGGCGCAGAGAGCCATCTGGCCCGTTGTTTCCAAACAGCTGAACAAGGGGGACGCTCTTTATTTCTCTCACGGTTTCTCCATCGTTTACAAAGAACAAACCGGCATCATTCCGCCGGCGGACGTGGACGTGATCATGGTCGCTCCCAAGGGTTCCGGTCTTTCCGTGCGCCGCAACTTCCTGGCCGGTGTCGGCATCAACTCCAGTTTTGCCGTACAGCAGGATTTCACGGGACGCGCCATGGACCGCACACTGGCTCTCGGTGTGGGCATTGGTTCCGGCTATCTCTTCCCGACCACTTTCCAGAAGGAAGTCTTCAGCGATCTGACCGGTGAACGCGGCACCCTGATGGGTTGCTTGGCCGGTATCCTGGAAGCGCAGTACGAAGTTCTCCGCAGCAACGGTCACAGTCCCAGCGAAGCTTTCAACGAATCCGTGGAAGAGCTGACCCAGAGCTTGATCCGTCTGGTGGACGAAAACGGCATGGACTGGATGTATGCCAACTGCTCCGCAACCGCTCAGCGTGGCGCTCTGGACTGGAAACCGAAATTCAAAGCCGCTGTCCTGCCGGTGTTCAAAGAGCTTTATGAATCCGTCAAGACCGGTAAAGAGACCGCTCGCGTTCTCTCCTACTGCAGCGCTCCGGATTATCAGACCACTCTCACGGGCGAGCTCAATGAGATGAAGAACTCCGAGATGTGGCGCGCCGGCGCGGCAGTCCGTTCTCTGCGTCCGCATGAAGCGGCCAAAGCCGTGACCAGTCAGACCAAAGGTGTCGCTGGCCGCAGCGAAAATTAATCTTGAAACGCACAAATCAGTAATAAACCGTCGGCTTCGGTGCCGGTCGTTTATTACTGATTCTTTTCTATAAACGGAGCTGGGAAGTTCTCTGCTCCGGTTATTAAATTCCCAACTGAAACAACAACCTCTCATCTGAAAGAAAGATCATGCCATCCGTTGTCACTATCGTAGGAAAGCCGAATGTCGGCAAGTCAGCCCTTTTTAACCGCATCGCCGGACGCCGAATCGCTATCGTCCATGATATGCCGGGGGTCACCCGCGACCGTGTCTCCGCGGAAGTGGAATGGCATGGTGTTCCCTATACCCTGATCGACACGGGCGGCATCTCTCTGCTCAAAGGGGAAAAGAAGGGCGATGTCATCACCAAAAGCGCCATGATGCAGGTGGAGCTGGCCATCGAAGAGGCTGAGCTTGTCCTCTTCGTGGTGGATATCCAGTCCGGACTGACTCCACTGGATCAAGAGGTCGCTGAGAAACTGCGCAGATCCCAGAAAAAAGTTTTTCTGGTCTGCAACAAGGCCGACACAAACGCTCTGGATCTGCATTCTCACGATTTTGCCTCGTTCAATTTCGATCGGGTTTTCAATGTCAGCGCCATCCACAACCGCGGCATTGAAGGGCTGATGAACGCTGTCATCCGTGAACTGCCGCAAGTTCCGGAAGAAGAACGTCACCCGGCTCCCGCACCGCAGAATGATGCAGACGAGGATCAGGCAGAGATGATCGAAGGCCCTCTCAAGATCGCCTTTGTCGGCCGTCCCAATGTGGGCAAATCATCCATCGTCAACAAGCTGACACAATCCAACCGGGTGATCGTCTCCCCTATCCCCGGAACCACTCGCGACTCTGTGGACGTTCCTTTCTCAGTGGAAACAGACGGCGTGAAACAGGACTACATTCTGGTGGACACCGCCGGTGTACGCAAAGAACGGCGTGTCCATGATTCCGTAGAGTTCTACAGCATCAAACGCACTGAAGACTCCATCAACCGCTGCGACATCGCCATCCTGATGCTGGATGCCTCTGAAGGGATTCTGGAACAAGATAAGAAAGTGGCGGATAAGATCGTGGATGCCGGCAAAGCCTGCATCATCGTGGTCAACAAATGGGATCTGGTGGCCGAAGGTGTCAAAAAAATGCAGGAGAAAGAGGCTGAACGCATCGCCAAAATCCCTGTTTACAAGCGGACGGAAGAAGATCAGAAAAAACTGACTCTGGCCGAGTTCGGCGCGTGGGTTCAGGAAAAACTTTTCTTCCTCAGCTATGCCCCGGTCATTTTCACCTCCGCTGAAAACGGTTTCAATCTGGATCGGCTTCTGGAGGCCGTCCGCTATGTGGCGGCACAGCTCAAGCAGGTCATCCCAACAGGTCTGCTCAACCGTACTCTAGCGACAGCTATCGAAGAAAAACTCCCCGTCAGCGCACGCGGAAATTTCCTCAAGTTCTACTACGCTACACAGGTCAAACAAGCTCCGCCGACTTTCCTTCTTTTTGTCAATCGCAAGGAGCTCATTCAGGATTCCTACCAAAAATTCCTGGCCGCTAAGATGCGTCAGGCGTTTGGTTACGAGGGCTGTCCCATTCATTTTATTTCACGGGCAAGACCCAAGACCATCGAATCCAAACATAAACCCCGCGTGGTCAAACGTCAAACGGTGAAGAAATACAGCACCCGCGGTCAGCAGCGCGAACAGATCGAAGGACGCGCCCGTCTGCGCAAACGCATCGCTCCCAGAGACGCGGCACGCCGTAAAGGGAAATAAGTCAGTCATCTCCGTGAAAACAGTTTATCAAATCAGTTCTCTTCCTAATGGGATCACTGTTGCCAGCGCATCTATGCCGCAGATGGCCAGCGCTTGCGTGGGTATATGGGCTCGTACCGGCAGCCGCTACGAACAAGATCCGGCTCAAAACGGCATCAGTCATTTCATTGAACATCTTCTCTTCAAAGGAACTCCGTCCCGATCCTCTTTGCAAATCTCTGAAGACATCGAAGGGATCGGAGGCACCTCAGACGCTTTCACCGCAGAGGAAAACACCTGCTATTACGCACGCTCCCGCAGCACCCATCTGGAAACGCTCATGGATGTGCAGATGGATATGTACTGCAACAGTCTCTTTGAACCCGCCGAGCTGCGCAAAGAACGCGAGGTCATCAACGAAGAGATCGCCATGACGTATGACCAGCCCAGTCAATATGTTCTGGAGCTGCTGAACACTCTGCAATGGCGAGATCATCCGCTGGGCCGTCCTATCACGGGAACAGAAGAGGGCCTGGCCAAACTGCGCCGCAGGGATCTGCTGAACTATTTTCATCAATACTATGTAACGGGGAATACCTGGATCATTGCCGCCGGAAATGTTGATCACGAGAAATTCCTCAGACTGGCACAGAAGTATTCCAAAAACGTTCCCGCCGGTTCCATCGCGGAATGGCAGCCGTTCGTTCCTTCACAAAAACAACCCAGTGTGCTTTGTCTGGAACGTGAAGTGGATCAGACCCAGTTCGCACTGGGGATCCGCACCTTCTCCCGTTCGCATCGCTATTGTCGTGCACTGAGAGTCATCAATACTTTAGTAGGAGAAAATTCCAGCTCGCATCTGTTTCAGGTGGTGCGTGAGGATCGTGGACTGGCCTACTCCATCGGCAGCACTGCCAGCGCTTTCTATGATACCGGCGATCTGGTCATTGCCGCGGGCGTAGATGAAGACCATTTGGAAAAGACTGTCAAACTCGTTCTGAAGGAGCTTAAGCGTCTGGCCGCCAAACCGGTCTCTAAAGAAGTGCTAAAACGTGCTCAGGACTATATCATCGGCCAGTTTGAGCTGAGTCTGGAAAACACGGAAAATCAGATGATCTGGCTGGGTGAACAGCTTCTGGGCGGCGGACGGTTCTCGACACCGGAAGAAATACAAAAGGCCATCTGCAAAACAACTCCCGAAGAGATCCAGCATGTACTCCAGGAAATACTTACTCCTGAACGCTACAATCTGGCCGTGATCGGTAATAAACCACGCCAGAAAGTTTTGTTAGATCTTATCCAAAAAGCGTAGAACGCTCAATACATCCG